>NZ_JBSFHO010000056.1:0-21605 GCF_053597075.1 Streptomyces sp. NPDC001514 | reverse complement strand
ATCAACGCGCCGGGCCCGCGGCTGACGCCCTCGGAATCCCGGGCCCTGCTGGCGGCCGTTTCCGCCCACTCGCCGTCCGCGTCCTGGATCGCGTGCTGCGGCAGCCTGCCGCGGGGCCTCGAGCCCTCCTGGTACGGGGAGTTGGTGGCCCGGGCGCACGAGTCGGGTGCCCGGATCGCCCTGGACACCTCCGGTCCTTCCCTGCTGTCGGCCCTGTCCGGCCGCCCCGATGTGGTCAAGCCGAACACGGACGAACTCGCCGAGGCGGTCAGCCGGCCCCTGGCGACCGTGGGCGACGCGGTGAAGGCGGCGGAGGAGCTGCGCTCGCTCGGGGCCGGTGCGGTGCTGGCGAGCCTGGGGGCGGACGGGCAGCTGCTCGTCTCGTCCGCCGGGACGTGGTTCGGCTCCGCATCCGTCGACGCCGATCGCATCCGCAGCAACGTCGGCGCCGGCGACGCGTCCCTGGCCGGCTTTCTGGCGGCGGGCGGCGAGGGGCCGGACGCCCTGGTCTGCGCGGTGGCGCACGGCGCGGCCGCCGTCCAACTACCGGGCAGCGTGATGCCCACGCCGCTCGACCTCGATCTCGCCGCGGTTCTGGTGACCGCGGACGTCCCCCTGGACCGCGTACTCACGGAGCATGGGAGCCCGCGATGAGCGACATGATCACCGCGGACCTGGTCGACCTCGACCTGGCCGCCGCAACGAAGGAAGAGGCGGCCCGCTCGCTGGCCGAGCGCATGCGCGCACTCGGCCGCGTCACCGACCTCGAAGGCTTCCTCGCCGACGTGGCCGCGCGCGAGGCCCAGATGCCGACGGGCCTCGACGGCGGCATCGGCATTCCCCACTGCCGCAGCGCCCACGTCACCGACCCCACCCTGGCCTTCGGCCGCGCCCCCTCCGGCATCGACTTCGGCGCCCCGGACGGCCCGGCCGACCTGATCTTCCTCATAGCCGCCCCCGCGGGCGCCGACGACGCCCACCTCACCATCCTGTCCTCCCTCGCCCGCCGCCTGATGAACGAGGACTTCACCTCCGCTCTCCGCGCAACTCCCTCGCCGGGCACGGCTGCGGCCCTGATCAGCGGCGACATCGAGCCTGCCGACGCGTCGGCAGACGCCGGTACGGACGTGGGTGAGGCAGCCGTTGGTGCGGAGGCTGCGGCTGTGGCTGCGGGTGAGGCAGCCAGTGGTGCCGAGCCCGCCGGGACGGATGCGGGCGCCGAGCCCGCCGGGACGGCGGGCGCCGGCGTCGCCGCGCAGTCCGCTGCCGCGCAGGATTCGGGAGCCGCGTCAGAGACGAGGCCGGGTGAGGGGGATGACATCTTCCGTATCGTCGTCGTCACCTCATGCCCCACCGGCATCGCCCACACCTACATGGCCGCCGAGTCCCTCGAAAAGGCCGGCCACGCCGCAGGCGTCGAGGTCGCCGTCGAGACGCAGGGTTCCGCCGGGTTCACCCGGCTCGACCCGGCGGTCGTCGAGGCCGCGGACGGCGTGATCTTCGCGCACGACGTGCCCGTACGGGACAAGGAGCGGTTCGCCGGGAAGGCCACTGTCGACGTGGGCGTGAAGGCCGGCATCAACCGCCCCGGCGAACTCATCGCCGAGGTGCGGGAGAAGGCCTCCCGCGGCGAGGTGACCGACGCGGCCGCCCGGCCCACGCCCGTCGAGCGCGGCGGCGAGGCCGACGAGGGATACGGTACGAAGCTCCGCAAGTGGCTGATGTCCGGGGTCAGTTACATGATCCCGTTTGTCGCCGCGGGCGGCCTTCTCATCGCCCTCGGCTTCGCCATCGGCGGATACGAGATCGCCGGCGCCAAGCCCGTCGCCGAGGTCTTCGCCTGGGGCGACCAGACCAGCTGGGCCGCGCTCCTCTTCCAGATCGGCGGGCTCGCGTTCAGCTTCCTGATCCCGGTACTCGCCGGGTACATCGCCTACGGAATGGCCGACCGCCCCGGTCTCGTACCGGGCTTCGTCGGCGGGGCGATCGCGATCACGATCAAGGCGGGCTTCCTCGGCGGCCTGGTCGCCGGTCTGCTGGCCGGGGCCGTGGTCCTCGGGATCCAGAAGGTCAAGGTCCCGGCCGTGCTGCGCGGCATCATGCCCGTCGTCGTGATCCCGCTGATCTCCTCGCTGATCGTCGGGTTCCTGATGTTCCTGGTGATCGGCAAGCCGCTCGCCGGGCTCCAGCAGGGACTCACCGACTGGCTGAACGGTCTCACCGGAGCCAACGCCGTCATCCTCGGCGTCATCCTGGGCCTGATGATGTGCTTCGACCTGGGTGGCCCGCTCAACAAGGTCGCATACACCTTCGCCGTCGGGGGTCTCGCCAACGCCACCGACGGCTCCCTCAAGGTGATGGCGGCCGTGATGGCCGCGGGCATGGTGCCGCCGCTGGCGATGGCGCTGGCGACGACGGTGCGCGGCAAGCTGTTCACGAAGGCCGAACGGGAGAACGGCAAGGCGGCCTGGGTGCTGGGTGCCTCCTTCATCACGGAGGGTGCGATTCCGTTCGCCGCTGCGGACCCGCTGCGGGTCATTCCGTCGGTGATGGTGGGCGGCGCGGTCACCGGCGCGCTGTCGATGGCCTTCGAGTGCACGCTGCGCGCACCGCACGGCGGCATCTTCGTGGTGCCGCTGATCGGCAACCCGTTCCTCTATCTGCTCGCCATCCTCGCGGGCACCGTTGTCAGCGCGGGTCTGGTCATCCTGCTGAAGGGCATGCGGAAGACGTCACTGGTGACCCCGGCGGCTCCGGAAGCCGCGGCCGAGAAGCCCACGGTGGTCGCGGCCGTCTGAGCCCCGGGCCACCCCCCCGCCCGTCGGTCAGCGCACCCGTCGGTCGGCGCACCCGTCGGTGAGCGCCACCCGCGCGCGGAGCTCCATCGCTCCGCGCGCGGTGCGCTCGTCGGCGTACACCTCGCACATGTGGCGGCCGTCGGGCGTCGCCGTGTGCTCCACCTCCCACAGGCTCAGCTCCGTGCCGTCGAGCAGCAGGAACGCGTGCTCGTAGAGCGTGAATCCCGAGTCCCGCCCGCCGATCAGGGACTGGCGGCCGAACGCCTGGCTGATGTGGTGCGCGAACGCCGACCGCAACCGCCGGACCGTGTCCTCGCCCGGCCGGTCCTGGTTCTCGGCGCGGCGCAGGAGACGGCGGGCGTGGTCCGGGGAGTTGTCGGGGACGTACGACCGCGCCGGGGCTGCCGGGGGAGTGGCCAGCAGCCGGCCGAGCAGCTCCATGTCGGCCTCGAGATCCGCCTCGAGATCCGCCTCGAGATCGGCCTCGAGATCGGCCTCGAGATCGGCCTCGGGGTCGCGGTCGGGATCGGCGCCCGGCTCGGGGCCGAATATCGCGGCGAGACCGTCCGCCTGCGCACCGCCGTGCGCGTTCCCCTGTGCGCCGCCGCCCGGCCGCTCCGGGCGCCGTGCCCGCAGCCGCGACGCGGCGAGCCGTGCCTCCGACTCCTCCGCGTACAGCTCGTGCTGCTCGGCGCCGTCCCGGCCGGAGTTGTGCACCAGCTCCCAGAGGGTGACGGAGGAGCCGTCGGCCAGCAGATACGTATGCCGGTAGGTCGTGCGGTGCAGGGTCGCGCTGTGGTGCGAGGAGTGCAGCGAGCTGGCGTGCGCCAGCGCGGATTCGAGCCGCTCGACCGTGGTGTCGGAAAGGTCGAAGGAGTTGAGTGCCCGACCCAGGAGCCGCTCGAGGTGCGTCTCGGTTGTCTCGTACGGATCGTTCAAGGTGGATCTCCGGATCTCCAGGCCGTTGCCACACGTCACTTGATGACTGCTTAACGTAGCCCCTGGGTCTGACATCTCGTCCCGGGTTCGGGAAAACGAACGGGGTGTGCACAAAGTTTCCGCGCGCCTTCGCGTGCGCCACTCAACTCCCTTGCGGGAGAAGGGTGTCGGGCCGCCTGGGAGGTGTCTCGTGTCAGCCCGCAGGGCGTCCGTACAGCTCCTGATACGACGGGAAGTCGCCGCCCGGACCGGTCACGGTGCGCGCCGCCAGCACGGCGCGCACGATCGCCCGGGTCACGACGTCCGCGCCCGCCGCGAGCACGGCGTTGAGGGCGAGCGGGTGGGGGTCGAGCGGGCGCGCGCCGGTCGCGAGGGCGAAGACCGTGTCACCGTCGTTGAGGAGATGGACCGGGCGCACGGCGCGCGCGATGCCGTCGTGCGCCGTGCCCGCGAGCTTCTGCGCCTGGGCGCGGGTCAGTTCGGCGTCGGTGGCGACGACGGCGAGGGTGGTGTTGAGCGGGGGCGCGCCGTTCTTCTCGGCCACCTCGGCGAGCCGGCGCAGGGCCGCCGCGTGCACCTCGGGGGAGGGGCGCGCGGGCCGCTCGCCGGTGAAGTACTGCCCGTACAACGCACCGGTGTCCGGATCGACCGCCGAACCCGCGGCGTTGGCCACGACCAGCGCGGCGACCGTGGCCCCGCCCGGCAGCACGGTGCTCGCCGTGCCGACGCCGCCCTTGAGGCGTCCCACCACCGCGCCCGTACCGGCGCCGACGTCTCCCTCCTCGACCGGTGCGCCCGGCTCCGTACGCGCCGCGGCCTCTACCGCCGCGCGCCCGGTCGACGCGTCCGGCCTGGCCCGCCAGTCGCCGCCGCGGCCCAGGTCGAAGACGCAGGCGGCCGGGACGACCGGCACGACCTGCCCGGGCTCGCGGCCGACCGGAACGCCGCGTCCCTGCTCCTCCAGCCAGGCCATCACACCGGACGCGGAGTCCAGCCCGTACGCGCTGCCGCCGGTCAGGACGACGGCCTCGACGCGCTGCACCAGATTGCGCGGGTCGAGCGCGTCGGTCTCCCGGGTGCCGGGTCCGCCGCCGCGTACGTCGACGGCGGCGATCGCCCCGCCCTCGGGCGCGAGGACGACGGTGGTGCCGCTGAGAGCGCCCGGTCCGGAGAGCCGGGCGTGCCCGACCCGCAGGCCGGCCACATCGGTCAGTGCGTCGTTCGGCGCGTGGAGAGGCGCCTGCAGGGGAGCCGTGTCTGTCATGGACCTTGCGTATCACGCGGGCCGACGCGACCGCCCGCGATGCGCCAGCGTCTCGCCCGCCGCAACGGTCGCCGCCGCCACCAGCCCCGCCGCGAACACCGCCCACTCGCCCGCGAAGGTGCAGGCCAGGATCGCCAGCGCCGAGACGGGGAGCGTCAGCTGCTGCAGAAGTCCGTGCTTGAAGTGGCGCGCATGCAGCAGCCATACGGTCAGGAAGAAGGCCGCCGCGGGCACGGTGACCGCGGCCGCCGCGGCGGTCGTCGAGATATGCGACTTGTGGACGGCCGTCTCGACCGCCACCTCCAGGCCGGCCCCGATGGCCGCGGCGGACGCGAAGATCACGTAGTGGCCGTAACCCCACAGGAACGCCTCCCTGTTGGAGGCCAGCCGGGCGTGGGCGGGGACCGCGAAGTAGATCCACCAGGCGGCGAACACGATCATCAGCCCGCCCGCGGCGATCGGCGCGAGGGCACCCAGCGCGTCGCTCTCGTCCAGCGCCGAACGCACCGTCACGGTGGCGGCGAGGATCGTCTCGCCGAGCACGATGATGGTGAACAGACCGTAGCGCTCGGCGATGTGGTGGGCGTGCCAGCTGGTGGCCAGGGTGCGCTCGGCGATCGGCGGTACGGCCATCTCGGCGATCGCCATCGCGAGGAACACCCAGGGCCGTGTTACCGCGGGCACCACGATCAGCGCCGCCCAACCGACCTGGCAGATGACGATCCCGATCGCGTACCGCAGCGCCGTCGTCCGCTCCGCACCGCGCGTGGAGGCCGCGGCCCTCAGCCACTGGGCGACGAGCGCCAGCCGCATCACCACATAGCCGAGAAAGACGACCACGAAGTCCTGGTCGAGAAAGGCGCGGGACACCCCCGCGGCGAGGATCAGCACGCCCGCGATCTGGATGAGCGTCACGACCCGGTACGGGACGTCGTCGGTGTCGTACGCGGAGGCGAACCAGGTGAAGTTCATCCAGGCCCACCAGATCGCGAAGAACACCATCGCGTAGCTCCGCACGCCGTCCGCGGCATGGCCCTCGGCCACGGCGTGGACCAGCTGCATCCCCGCCTGCGACACGGCGACGACGAAGCAGAGGTCGAAGAAGAGCTCCAGCGGGGTCGCCGCGCGGTGCTGCTCGGCGCGGCTGCGGGCGCGCATCGGGCGCACCGGCCCGGAGCCGCCTCCTGCGGCAGATGCGGATGTGGCGGATGTGGATGTCATGCCACCAGCACATCAGAGCGGACGTGCTCCGGGAGCGAGACGCGCTATCCCGGCCGCCTGCTGCGCTCCGGCAAGGGCAGCTCCTCACCCGCCGCGCCACCTGTGCCTGCGCCGGCAGCAAGGGGCTGGTGACAAGGCACCGGTGACGACGGGGAGCTGCCGCCACCGGCGTACCCTTGACACATGAGCACCGCCCCCGCCCCCGGACCGCGCGATGCGAAGGAAGCCCGGCCACAGCCCCTTCCCACGCCGGCGCTGATCTTCGAAGATCCGCTGGACCAGCAGTCCTCGGACGATACGGACCGTGGGTGGGGCGAGCGGCCTCAGACGAGCGGCGACAGCGCCGCGGACCTCGCGCGCTTCCTCGACGAGAAGCCCCCGCACCACATCTGACCCCGGCTCGGGCGTGCGGGTCAGCACAGCGTCACCGCCAGCCGGGACCTCGTGCCCGCGCCGGCGAGCGCCGCGGCGACGGGACGCGGAACGGACAGGACGATCAGCGCTCCCCCTTCCGGAAGGGTCTCCTGTGCCCGCGGAACCTCGGTCACTCGGGCGCCGGTCGCGACGACACGGGCCTCGGATGCTCCACCCGCCGGGGGGTCGGCAGCCGCGATGACGTCGACCAGGTCGCCCGGCTCCAGCAGCCGGACCGTCTCGGCGTCCGCGATACGCACCGGGGCGGAGACCAGGTCCACCGGCGGCGGTCGGTGCTGCCGCAGCGCAACAGGATCGCCGTGCGGATCCGCGCCGACCGGCGCGCGCGGACCCCACGCCGCCAGAGCGGCCGCCGTCACCGCCAGTCCCGCCGCCAGCGCACGCCGCCTCCGCCGCATGGCGCGTCGCAGCCGCAGCCGCTGCCACCCGGACCGCACATGCACCGGCGCGAATGCCGGCACCCCGCACGGCTCAGGCGCGGGAGCGGGCGGCAGGCCCACCGCCTGCCCGGGCGGTGTCGACTGCCCGGACGCCGCGGAGTGCCCGTGCGGCCCGTGCAGCCCGTGCGGCCCGTGCCGGTGGGAGCCTCCGCCCGGTTTGTGCCCGCCCAGGAGCTCGTCCCCGTACGAAGATCCGTACGTGTAAGAAGTCCCCGTGGCCTCCCGCCCGCGGGAAGAAAGCGAAGAAGCCGAAGAAAGCGAAGAAGCCAAAGAAAGCGAAGAAGCCGAAGAAAGCGAAGATCGCGATGGACGCGGAGAACGCAGCGACATCGTCATAACCGCCGTTCGTGAGAGTCGTGAGGTGCTGTGCCGAACACACCTCACGATCCACGCTTTGCCGCCGCCCCGCCCGCGCCTGTGGATCAGGCCCCGAATGTGTACAACTCGCTCACCCCACAGGGTGATTACGGCAGCTCTATCCCCGTCTCAAGCCCGTTCAGCGCCGTCGTGCACAGACAGCTGCGGTCCTCCGTCGCCTGCAGCCCGGCCACCGCGTCGAAGAGAACCCCCCGCAGCCGGTCCACGTTCGCGGCGAAGACCTTCAGCACCTCCTCGTGGGAGACGCCCTCGCCCGCCTCGGCCCCCGCGTCGAGGTCCGTCACGAGCGCGATCGACGTGTAGCAGAGCTCCAGCTCGCGGGCGAGCGCGGCCTCGGGGTGTCCGGTCATCCCGACGACGGACCAGCCCATCGCAGCGTGCCAGCGCGATTCGGCGCGCGTGCCGAAGCGCGGCCCCTCGACGACCACCAGCGCGCCGCCGTCGACCGGCTCCCAGTCCCGCCCGCGCGCGGCGGCCAGTGCGACGGAGCGCCCCGACGGGCAGTACGGGTCGGCCAGCGACACATGGACCACCTTCGGCACCGAGCCCTCCGGCAGCGGCTCACCGTCGTAGTAGGTGTCGGCGCGCGACTTCGTGCGGTCCACCAACTGGTCCGGGACGAGCAGCGTCCCCGGCCCGTACTCCGGCCGCAGCCCGCCCACCGCGCAGGGCGCCAGCACCTGGCGTACGCCCACGGACCGAAGGGCCCACAGATTGGCGCGGTAGTTGATGCGGTGCGGCGGCAGGTTGTGGCCGCGACCGTGCCGCGGGAGGAACGCGACCCGGCGGCCGGCGATCTCGCCGAAGAAGAGGGAGTCGCTGGGACTGCCGTACGGGGTCGGTACCTCGACCTCGGTCACGTTCTCCAGGAACGAGTAGAAACCCGAGCCGCCGATCACGCCGATCTCGGCGCGCGGCGTGCCCTCCGCGCCCTCCGGGGCCTCCGCGATCTCGGCGGTCTCTGCACTCTCCGCGGTCTCTGCACTCTCTGCGTTCGCCATGACGATCACAGTAGCCGCGCCCGAATACGCCAAGGGCCCCACCGTTCGAGAACATTCGATAACGGTGAGGCCCTACGAGGCATGAGAGGCACGGGGGCTGTGCGCCCCGCGCGAAAAGCTCAGGCAGCCGTCGAACCGCTGCTGGAGGCACCGGTCGAGGAACTCGACGCCGCCGGCTTGGAGTCCGACGAGGACTTGGCGGACGTCGACGACGTCGACGAGGTGGACGAAGACGCAGGCGAGCTGCTCGACGACGCACCGCGGCTGTCGTTGCGGTAGAAGCCGGAGCCCTTGAAGACAATGCCGACGGCCGAGAACACCTTCTTGAGGCGTCCCTGGCAGCTCGGGCACTCGGTCAGGGCGTCGTCGGTGAACTTCTGGACCGCCTCGAGGCCCTCGCCGCACTGGGTGCACTGGTACTGGTAGGTCGGCACTTGTCTTCCTCCTGGCACTCTCACTCGATGAGTGCTAACGACGATCCATAGTGACGTATTCCGCGGGATCAGTCCACCGCCACCGGCACTCGGTGACCGATACCACGTGCGACCGTACGGCTGTGCGCCCTCGGTGCGAGCCGCGACCGCAGTGCCACCAGAGTGACGAGAGCGAGCACGGTGCCCACCAGCGGGACCACGAATCCGGCGCTCGCGCCATGGGCGTCCGCCAGCCGTCCGGCGACGGTCACCGCGGCCGCCTGGCCCAGCGCGACGGAGCCCGTCAGCCAGGTGAACGCCTCGGTACGGGCAGACGCCGGCACCAGCGGCTCGACCAGCGTGAAGCCGCTGATCAGCGCGGGTGCGATGAACATGCCGACGACCAGGCCCAGCGCCCCGAGCAGCACCACGGAGTGCGCCGCCCACAGCAGGGACGCCGCGGCCGTCAGGCCTGCGTAGCCGAGCACCAGTCGGCGCCGCGGGCCGGACTTCCAGGCGATGGCGCCGATGGCGATGCCCGCCAGCATGTTGCCGGCCGCGAAGAGCCCGTACAGCAGGCCGTTCGTGCCGGGCTGCCCGATCTCCTCGGTGAACGCGGTCAGCGAGACCTGCATACCGCCGAAGACCGAGCCGATGCCCAGGAACGCCACGGCCAGCACCCGTACACCGGGTATGGACAGCGCTGACGTGTGCTGCGCGCGCGCCTCCCCGACGCCGGCGGCCGGGCGGTCGAAGGCGGGCTGTGTACGGCGCTGGGCGGCGAACAGCAGACCGCCGGCCAGCGTGAGCGCGGCCTCGGCGACCAGACCGGCGGCCGGGTGGACCCCGGTGCACAGGGCGGTGGCCAGGACCGGCCCGACCACGAAGGTGAACTCGTCCGTCACGGACTCGAAGGCCGCGGCCGTCGTCATCAGCGGAGAGCCTCCCACCTTCGCCGCCCAGCGGGCCCGCACCATGGGGCCGACCTGCGGGACGGACGCACCGGTCGGCACGGCCGCCGCGAACAGCGCCCACAGGGGCGCGTCCGCGAGCGCGAGCGCGGTCAGGGCGGCGACGGACGCGGTGTGTACGAGGACGCCGGGCACGAGTACGGCGCGCTGGCCGAAGCGGTCGGCGAGCTTCCCGCTCTGCGGCGCGAAGAGCGCCATGGAGACACCGGTGACGGCGGCGACGGAGCCGGCGCTGCCGTACGAGCCGGTGGTGTGCTGGACCAGCAGGACGATGCCGATGGTGAGCATCGCGAAGGGCTGCCGGGCCGCGAATCCGGGGAGCAGGAATGTCCAGGCTCCGGGGGTACGGAGCAGCTGTCCGTAGCCGGGGCGCCTGCCAGAAGCGACCGTGGATGCCACGGTCCTTGCCTTTCTGCCGCCTGGTAGCGCTCCCCGGGGTGTCGGGAGCCGCCGAGAGCTGTCCTCTTGCGCGGAACTGCGGTAGATACCGATGCCCACGGAGGGGGAGACTCGGCCGCCATACGGTCGCGCCAGCTCTGCTTCAGGCAGAGTTGGTCGATCAGTGTGCCTTCATGGTACAGGGGCAACAGCTGTGCGGCCTGTGAAATTGCCGACTCGGAGTGATCCACACCTGCGATTGACCAGCCACTCAAGCGGAGGCTCGAAATCCGCTTGGGATGGCGTCCCGGCCCTCGCCGGCGGCCGCACCGCGCATCCGCCGCTGCCGGCCGCACCGCGCATCCGCCGCCGCCGGCCGCACCGCGCATCCGCCCCCGGCGCCCGCGCCTCAGCCCCCGCTCGTCCCCAGCCAGCCCGCCAGCTTTCCGCCCTGCCCGACCGCGCGCAGTCGAGCCTCCGCCGCGTCCCGCACCGGATCCGTCGCCACCACCAGCAGCTCGTCCCCGCGCCGCAGCACGGTCGACGGGAGCGGTACGAAGCTCCTGCCCTCCCGTACGACGAGAGTGACCGCGGCCCCCTTCGGCAGCCGCAGCTCCCCGACCTCGACGCCATGCATCCGGGACTTCTCCGGAATCGCGACCGACAGCAGATGCCCGCGCAGCCGTTCGAGCGGCGCCGACTCGATGCCGAGGTCGGCGGCGGCCTCGGCCCCGTCGCCGAGCCGCAGCGCCCTCGCCAGCCAGGGCAGCGTCGGCCCCTGCACCAGCGTGTAGACGACCACCAGCACGAAGACGATGTTGAAGATCCGTTCGCTGCCCTCGATCTCGTACACCATCGGAATCGTCGCCAGAATGATGGGGACGGCGCCGCGCAGACCCGCCCATGACATCAGTGCCTTCTCCGGCCAGGACATCCCGGACGGCAGCAGGCTGAGGACGACCGACAAGGGCCGCGCCACCATCGTCAGCACGAGCCCGATGACGACGGCCGTCCAGAAGTCGTGCACCAGCTCGTGCGGGGTCACCAGCAGTCCGAGCAGGACGAACATGCCGATCTGGGCGATCCAGCCGAGTCCGTCCGCGAAGCCTCGGGTGGCCGGCCAGTGCGGCAGCCTGGAGTTGCCGAGCACCATGGCCGCGAGATAGACGGCGAGGAAGCCGCTGCCATGGGCGATGGCACCGGCCGCGTACGCCGTCACGGCGATCGCCATGACGGCGATCGGGTACAGACCCGACGCGGGCAGCGCCACATGGCGCAGGCCGAACGCGCCGAGGAAGCCCACTGCCAGACCGATGGCCGCGCCGATCGCCAGCTCCAGGGCGATCTTCCCGATGAGGACGTACCACTGGTCCACGGGCCAGGCCGTCGAGAAGGCCACGACCAGGATGACCACGGGGGCGTCGTTGAAGCCCGACTCGGCTTCCAGTACGCCCGTGACGCGCGAGGGCAGGGGCACCTTCCGCAGCACGGAGAAGACGGCGGCCGCGTCCGTCGAGGAGACGACCGCGCCGATGATCATCGCCTGGCGCCAGTCCAGTCCGACCAGATAGTGCGCGCCGGCCGCCGTGACGCCCACGCTCACCGCAATGCCGACGAGCGACAGCGACGCCGCCGCGGGCAGCGCCGGCTTGATCTCCTTCCACTTGGTGCCCAGGCCACCTTCGGCCAGGATCACCACCAGTGCGGCGTAGCCGATCACCTGCGTCAGTTCGGCGTTGTCGAACGCGACGTTGAAAATGCCGTCCTGCCCGATGGCGACCCCGATGCCCAGATAGAGCAGCAGGCTGGGGAGCCCGCTCCGGGACGAGACGCGCACCGCCGCGACGGCGATGAGCAGAACGAGCGAGCAGATGAGCAGGAGTTCGTTGAGGTCGTGGACAGTCAGCGGCCGATCCTTCCCCTCGCGCCCGTTTCGCCGGACGGTTCCTCCGGCGGCGACACTTCGTTACCTTACCTAATCTTTAACGTTCTCTTGACGCCGTCTTGATCATCATTCGGGCGCCACTCGGTCATCAGTTCGATGAAATTTGGCCAGTGGCGTTGTTCGTATGGCGTTACTGATACCGCGTCCGGGTGCGTTTCGCGCTGCGCCTATGGTTGCTCCAGCACTCCCTGGTCCACCCTGCCCCTCGAAGGACAGCGATGCCCGCCAACACATCCGCCTCTTCGGCCGACAAGCCCGGCAAGAAGAAGGGGCGACGCGTCCGACTCATCGTGTTCGTCCTGGTGCTGGCGCTGGTCGGGTGCGTCGGCTACGGCTCGTACTGGAGCGTGAGCACCGTACGCGCCTCCTTCCCGCAGACCACCGGCACGATCAAGCTCAAGGGTCTGTCGGGCCCCGTCGACGTCAAGCGGGACGGCAACGGCATCCCGCAGATCTACGCGAGCAGCGACGAGGACCTCTTCAAGGCCCAGGGCTACGTCCACGCCCAGGACCGCTTCTGGGAGATGGACGTGCGGCGCCATGTGACCGCCGGCCGGCTCTCCGAGATGTTCGGCGCCGGGTCGGTCAAGACGGACGCCTTCCTGCGCACCCTCGGCTGGCGCAAGGTGGCCCAGCGGGAGTACGACAGCGTTCTGTCGGACGAGACGAAGAAATACCTCCAGGCGTACGCGGACGGCGTCAACGCCTATCTGGCGGGGCGGGACAACGAGGACATCTCCGTCGAGTACGCCGCCCTCGGCCTCACCAACGACTACAGGCCCGAGAAGTGGACGCCGGTCGACTCGGTGGCCTGGCTCAAGGCCATGGCCTGGGATCTGCGCGGCAACATGCAGGACGAGATCGACCGGTCGCTGATGACCAGCAGGTTGAGCGCGCAGCAGATAAAGGAGCTGTACCCCGCCTATCCGTACGACCTGCACCAGCCGGTCGTCCAGCGCGGTGCCGTCGACCCCGTCACCGACAAGTGGGACCCGAAGGGCGAGCCGTCCTCCGACTCCGACTCCGACTCGTCGACGGGATCGGCGGGATCGGCGGGCAACGGATCGAACGGGTCTCAGCAGGGCGGCCAGGGCAACCAGGGCACTCAGGGCATGCAGTCCCAGCTCTCCGCGCTCTCCGACTCCCTCGACGAGGTCCCGGCCCTGCTCGGCCCGAACGGCAACGGCATCGGTTCCAACTCCTGGGTCGTCTCCGGCGCGCTCACGACCACCGGTAAGCCGCTGCTGGCCAACGACCCGCACCTCGCGCCGCAGCTGCCCTCCCTCTGGTCCCAGATGGGCCTGCACTGCCGCGCGGTCTCCGACAAGTGCAAGTACGACGTCGCCGGGTACACCTTCTCCGGCATGCCGGGCGTGATCATCGGTCACAACCAGGACATCGCCTGGGGCTTCACCAACCTCGGTGCCGACGTCACGGACCTCTACCTGGAGAAGATCTCCGAGACCGGCTACCTGTCCGGCAGCAGGACCAAGCCGTTCACGACCCGCAAGGAGACCATCAAGGTCGCGGGCGGCGAGAGCCACACCATCCTGGTCCGCGAGACCGAGCACGGCCCGCTGCTCTCCGACCGCAGCGAGGAGCTGGAGGGCGTCGGCAAGCGCGCGCCCGTCAAGACCTCCGCCCCGGACCGCGGCGAGGGCTACGGCGTCGCGCTGAAGTGGACCGCGCTGGAGCCGGGCAAGTCCATGGACGCCGTCTTCGAGCTCAATCGCGCGAAGAACTGGGACGGCTTCCGTGCCGCCGCCAAGGACTTCGAGGTCCCGTCCCAGAACCTGATCTACGCCGACACCAAGGGCAACATCGGCTACCAGGCACCCGGCAAGATCCCGGTGCGCGCCAAGGGCATCGACGGCTCCATGCCGTCGCCCGGCTGGGACCCGACGTCCGGCTGGAAGGGGTACATCCCCTACGAGAAGCTGCCGTACGAGTACAACCCGAAGCGCGGCTACATCGTGACCGCCAACCAGTCCGTCGTGGACGCCGGGAAGTACCCGTACCGGATCACCACGGACTACGGCTACGGCTCCCGCAGCCAGCGGATCAACGACCTCATCGAGTCGAAGACCAAGGACGGCGGGAGGATCTCCACGGACGACATGCGCACCATGCAGATGGACAACAGCAGCGAGATCGCCAAGCTGCTGAAGCCCTATCTGCTGAAGATCGACATCTCCGACCCGTATGTGCGGGAGGCGCAGAAGCTGCTGGAGGGCTGGGACTACACCCAGGAGCCGGACTCCGGCGCCGCGGCCTACTTCAACGCCGTATGGCGCAACACCCTCAAGCTCGCCTTCGGTAACAAGCTGCCCAAGGAGCTGCGCGTCGAGGGCGAGTGCCTCAACGTCCGTCCCGCCGACAGCACGGGCCCGGTCGACGACCTGAACCGGCTGGTGCGCGAGTGCGGCCAGCGGGACACGGAATCGGCCCAGCCGGACGGCGGTGACCGCTGGTACGAGGTGGTCCGCGGGCTGCTGAAGAACGAGACCAGCGAGTGGTGGCAGTCCCCGCCGAACCGCAAGGAGATCGGCAGCGCGACCCGTGACGACCTGCTCAAGCGGGCCATGCACGACGCCCGCTGGGAGCTCACCGCCAAGCTCGGCAAGGACGTCTCCACGTGGAGCTGGGGCCGGCTGCACCAGCTGACGCTGAAGAACCAGACGCTCGGCACCGAGGGCCCCGGCGCCCTGCAGTGGATGCTCAACCGCGGCCCGTGGAACCTGGGCGGCGGTGAGGCCGCCGTGAACGCGACCGGCTGGAACGCGGCGGGCGGCTACGACGTGATCTGGGTGCCGTCGATGCGGATGGTCGTCAACGTGGGGGACTGGGACAAGTCCCGCTGGATCAATCTGACCGGCGCCTCCGGGCACGCCTACAGCGCGCACTACACGGACCAGACCGACAAGTGGGCCAAGGGCGAGTTGCTGGACTGGGCCTACGGGGACAAGGCGGTCGAGGCGGCGACGCAGGACACGCTCGTCCTCAGGCCGTGAACGTCCTCAGGCCGTGAACGTCCTCAGGCCGTGAACGTCCTCAGGCCGTGAACGTGCTCAGGCCGTGACCGTCCTCAGGTCGTGAAACGGCGCACGCCTTCGGGCGTCACCACCGCGTGCACGGGGTGGTCGTGCGGTTCCTCCGGGACCCGGGCGACCACCTCGTTCGCGTACAGGAGCACCACGAGCGCCGGGCGGACGGAGGCCGCTTCGAGGCGGGCGAGCACGCGGTCGTAGGAGCCGCCGCCGCGGCCGAGCCGCATCCCGCGCTCGTCCACCGCGAGCCCGGGCAGCAGCACGGTGTCCGCGTCCAGTACGGCCTTGTGGCCGAGCCGCGGCCCGTCCGGCTCCATCAGGCCCCTGCGCGCGGGCACGAGATGGTCCGCGCCCTCGTACTCCGCCCAGTCGAGATCGTTGTCGTCCAGGAGCACCGGGAGGAGTACACGCACGCCCCGCGCGAGGAGCGCGTCCAGCAGCGCGCGGGTGCCCGGCTCGCGCCCCACCGACACATAGGCGGCCACGGTGCGGACGGCGGCAAGTTCGGGGAGTTCGAGTGCGTGCCGCGCGAGAACCAGGGAGGCCTCACGGACGTCCTCAGGAGACAGTAGGTAGCGCGCGTCGAGCAATTCACGCCGTACTGCGCTTTTTTCGGACATGTCCGTTCCCATGTCAACCTCACAAACCATGGCCAATATGCCTTTTTGAGGAGAAAGTTAACCGGAGGCTAATCTTCCGCCCATACGCAGCGGATATGGTGCTCCGCATGACTCAGTCGCACACCAGGATCAGCAAGGCTGTCATCCCCGCCGCAGGCCTCGGAACCAGGTTCCTGCCCGCAACGAAAGCCACTCCCAAAGAGATGCTGCCTGTCGTCGACAAGCCCGCCATCCAGTACGTCGTCGAAGAAGCGGTGGGCGCCGGTCTCACGGACGTCCTCATGGTCACCGGCCGCAACAAGCGCCCCCTCGAGGACCACTTCGACCGCAACTACGAGCTGGAGGAGGCGCTGAGGCGCAAGGGCGACGCCCAGCGTCTCGCCAAGGTCCAGGAGTCCAGCGACCTCGCCACTATGCACTATGTGCGCCAGGGCGACCCCAGGGGCCTCGGCCACGCCGTCCTGTGCGCCGCCCCGCACGTGGGCGACCAGCCCTTCGCGGTCCTTCTCGGCGACGACCTGATCGACCCGCGGGACCCGCTGCTGTCCCGGATGGTCGAGATACAGGAGCGCGAGGGCGGCAGCGTCATCGCCCTCATGGAGGTCGAGCCCGCCCAGATCCACCTCTACGGCTGTGCCGCCGTCGAGCCCACGGGCGACGACGACGTCGTCAAGGTGACCGACCTGGTCGAGAAGCCCGATCCGGCCGACGCCCCGAGCAACTACGCGATCATCGGCCGGTACGTCCTCGACCCCGCCGTCTTCGAGATACTCCGCAAGACCGAGCCGGGCCGCGGGGACGAGATCCAGCTCACCGACGCCCTCCAGAAACTCGCCGCCGACGAGAAGATCGGGGGCCCGGTCCACGGCGTCGTGTTCAAGGGCCGCCGCTATGACACCGGCGACCGCGGCGATTACCTCCGTGCCATTGTCCGACTCGCGTGCGAACGTGAAGACCTGGGCCCGGACTTCCGGACCTGGCTCCGCCGTTACGTCACCGAGGAGATGTAGCACTTTGAGCAGTACGGCAACACCGTCCACCGGCCCGAGCGCGGGCACCCCCGGGGGCACTGCCGGGGACACCGCGCCGCTGTGGTCCGTGGACGAGCACCTGGAGGACATCCTCGGCGCGATCCGCCCGCTCGACCCCATCGAGCTGCAGCTGGCCGACGCCCAGGGCTGTGTCCTGGTCGAGGACGTGACCGTCCCGGTCGCCCTGCCGCCCTTCGACAACAGCTCGATGGACGGGTACGCGGTCCGGGTCGCCGATGTCGCGGGCGCGAGCGAGGAGTTCCCGGCCGTCCTCACGGTCATCGGCGATGTGGCGGCCGGCAGCGGCGAGCCGCCCACCGTGGGCCCCGGACAGGCCGCCCGCATCATGACCGGCGCCCCGCTGCCGCCCGGTGCCGAGGCCGTCGTCCCCGTCGAGTGGACCGACGGCGGCGCGGGCTCCGGGGCGGCGACGACCATGCGCCCCGCCGGTGCGGCGCCCGAGGGCGCGAGCGGTGAGGTCCGGGTCCACCGGCCCGCGGAGCCCCGCGCGCACGTCCGCGCGCGCGGCAGCGACGTCCAGGCCGGCGACCTCGCGCTGGCCGAGGGCACGGTCCTCGGCCCGCCCCAGATCGGCCTGCTCGCCGCGATCGGCCGCGGCACCGTGCGGGTGCGCCCCCGCCCGCGCGTCGTCGTGCTCTCCACCGGCAGCGAACTGGTCCAGCCGGGCGAGGAGCTGGCCGAGGGCAAGATCTACGACTCGAACAGCTACGTGCTCACCGCCGCCGCCCGCGACGCCGGCGCCATCCCCTACCGTGTGGGCGCGGTGACCGACGACGCCGACGAGCTGCGCGCCACGATCGAGGACCAGCTCATCCGTGCCGATCTGCTGGTCACCACGGGCGGCGTCAGCGTCGGCGCGTACGACGTCGTCAAGGAGGCGCTCTCCTCGGTCGGCGACGAGGACGAGCCGGGCAGCGGGATCGACTTCCGCAAGCTCGCCATGCAGCCGGGCAAGCCGCAGGGCTTCGGCTCGATCGGTCCCGACCACACCCCGCTGCTCGCGCTACCGGGCAATCCCGTCTCGTCGTACGTGTCCTTCGAGCTCTTCGTACGCCCCGCCATCCGTGCCCTGATGGGCCTCAAGGACGTGCACCGGCCGCGCGTGCGCGCCGAGCTGCGCGCCGACAAGGCGCTGCCGTCGCCCGCCGGGAAGCGCCAGTTCCTGCGCGGTGCCTACGATGCGGAGAAGGGCACCGTCACCCCGGTCGGCGGCAGCGGGTCCCATCTGATCGCGGCCCTCGCCCAGGCCGACTCGCTCATCGTGGTCCCCGAGGACGTCACGTCCCTGGAGCCGGGCACCGAGACGGAGGTGGTCCTGCTCGGTTGACCGGGTGGTGGTCCTGCTCGGCTGGGCGCCGTGCCGTGGCGGTACGGTGTCTGACCACACAGTGACCGGGAGCCACAGCAATGAGCGCGCAGCAAGGACTCACACACATCGACGAGGCGGGCGCGGCCCGTATGGTCGACGTCTCCGAGAAGAGCGTCACCGCGCGCACCGCCCGCGCGAGCGGCCGGGTCCTTGTGTCGCCGCGCGTCGTCGAGCTCCTGAGGGGCGAGGGAGTCCCCAAGGGCGACGCCCTCGCCACCGCTCGTATCGCGGGCATCATGGGCGCCAAGCGCACCCCCGATCTGATCCCGCTGTGCCACCCGCTGGCGGTCTCGGGCGTGAAGCTGGACCTGACCGTGGCCGACGACGCGGTGGAGATCCTCGCGACGGTGAAGACGACGGACCGTACCGGCGTCGAGATGGAGGCCCTGACCGCGGTGTCCGTGGCCGCACTCACCGTCGTCGACATGATCAAGGCGGTCGACAAGGCGGCCGTCATCTCCGACATCCGGGTGGAGGAGAAGACCGGCGGCAAGTCCGGCGACTGGTCGCGTACGGAGGCCGGACAGTGAGCCCCCGCGGCGGCGAGGTCCACAGCCACGCACACGGAGCCGCGTCCCCCCGGCCCGACGGGCCCGCGCGCCCGCCGCGGCGTGCCCTCGTCGTGACGGCCTCCAACCGTGCCTCCGCCGGTGTGTACGAGGACAAGGGCGGCCCGCTCCTCGTCGAGGGACTGGCCGGCATGGGCTTCGAGGTCGACGGCCCACGGGTCGTCCCCGACGGCGATCCCGTCGAGGCAGCCCTGCGGGAGGGCGTCGCCGCGGCGTACGACGTCATCCTCACCACCGGCGGCACCGGCGTCTCGCCCACCGACCGCACCCCCGACGCCACCGGCCGGGTTCTCGACTACGAGATCCCCGGCATCCCGGAGGCGATCCGGGCGTACGGCCTGGCCAAGGTCCCCACGGCCGCGCTGTCCCGGGGCCTGGCCGGTGTCGCGGGCGGTCGCACCCTGATCGTCAATCTGCCGGGTTCGACGGGCGGGGTACGGGACGGACTCGCGGTCCTCGGCCGGATCCTGCCGCACGCCGTCGACCAGATCGCCGGCGGTGACCACCCCAGACCCGCCGACGCCGGCGACGGCGTCGGTACCGCTGACGCCGCCGCCGGTACCGACGCAGCCTCCGGCGTCACCGGCCCCACCGGGAGCCCACGCTGAACGCCCCGTCCTGGCCCGTGGTCCTGACGGACGGTGATGTCACCCTCCGCCCGATAAAGCTGCGCGACCAGCGCGCATGGCGCGAGGTGAACCGGCGCAACCGCGACTGGCTTCGCCCCTGGGAGGCGACCGTCCCGCCGCCCGCCCCCGGCGCCCCGTTCGCCCAGCGCCCCACCTACCGCCAGATGGTCCGCCATCTGCGCGCCGAGGCCAACGCGGGTCGGATGCTCCCGTTCGTGGTCGAGTACAAGGGAGAGCTCGTCGGCCAGCTCACCGTCGCGGGAATCACCTGGGGCTCGATGTGCTCGGGTCATGTCGGCTACTGGGTCGACCGTGACGTCGCGGGCCGCGGGGTGATGCCGACGGCCGTCGCGCTCGCCGTCGACCACTGCTTCCGGGCGGTCGGACTGCACCGCATCGAAGTCTGTATTCGCCCCGAGAACGGGCCGAGCCGCAGGGTCGTCGAGAAACTCGGTTTCCGGGAAGAGGGACTCCGCCCCCGCTATCTCCACATCGACGGTGCGTGGCGGGACCATCTGGTCTTCGCACTGACGGCCGAGGAGGTACCGGAGGGGCTGCTGCGGCGCTGGCACCAGGCACGACCCGCGCGCCACGAGAAATAAAATAATTGTTCGAATTCGATCGGTACTCGATCACCGGGCGATCCGAAGAATCACAAAAAAAGTCAGTGATATCAGCCAGATCGTGCGACACACCGGGCCAATTGGCCGATGCCCTCGTGCGAACCCCTCTACGGTGTGATGCGTGAGCAGCAGCGGCCTCATCTACGCAGTCATCGTCGGGGCCTGGGCCGCCTACTTGGTGCCGATGTGGCTCCGCAGGCAGGACGAGCTCAACGAAGCCCGTCCGACGGAACGCTTCAGCACCGCCATCCGGCTGCTGTCCGGACGGGCGGGAATGGAGCGCCGGTACGCCAAGGAGCTGCGCGAGCGCACCGCCGAGGAGGAGGCGCCCACCGACGCCGACCCGGATGCCGAGACGGATCGATTGAGTTCCGTCGACGTCCGGGCCTTCGCCGCGCCTCCGGCCCGTACGGAAGCCCGCATCCGGCCTCCGGCGCGCGCCCCCCGCCCGAGTGGCGCGGTGCCCGACGCGGCTGCGGGCGCGGCCGCTGGTGCGGACGCCGCGCGCGCCCGGCGCTCGAAGGTCCTCGCGCGCCGACGGCGCACCACGGTCATCCTCTTCCTCGCCTTCACGTTCGGCGCGATCGTCGCCGCGGTCGGCGGCCTCGGCTTCGTGTGGGCGCCCGCGGGCCCGGCGGTCCTGCTCACCGCGTACATCGCGCATCTCCGCGCGCAGGAGCGCCGCCGCTTCGTGTACGTCATGGACCGGCGCCGCGCGGAGGCCGCGGCCCAGCGCCTCCGCGAGCGCCGCCGGCCGGCCGCGGCCGCGGAACCGGACGAGCAGCCCGAGGACCGCCCGGAGCCCGAACCGGCCCCCGCGGTCTCCCCGCAGGAGGCGGGCCGCCGTGCCCTGGTCGAGCAGACCGACCACGCCGAGTGGGTCGACCAGCAGCGCGACCGGGGTCCGGCCCGCGGCGACAGCTGGGACCCGGTCCCGGTCCCCCTCCCGACGTACGTCACGGCCCCGGTCGCCCCGCGCGCCACCAGCGGCATCGATGTCACGGACCCGGAGACCTGGAGTTCGGCCCGCTCCTCCCCGGCCGAACCCTCCGTACCGGCCCCCCCGCGCCAGCGCACCAGCCCGCCCCGCCGCACCCGCGACCACGGCCGCACCCCCCTCTTCGACCAGTACGCGGACGACGACCGCCCCCGCGCGGCCAACGAGTGAGACCTGCGGCCCGGCCGCGATGTGGCCTGCGGAACCGTGCCTCGGCCGACCAGCGAGGAACGGATTTCCAAGCACCCCGATCGGGATGCTAAGGTTTCACTCGTTGCAAGGGCCTGTGGCGCAGACTGGTAGCGCACCTCGTTCGCATCGAGGGGGTCAGGGGTTCAAATCCCCTCAGGTCCACAACACAACAGGTCAGAGCCCCTGCCGGAGAGATCCGGCAGGGGCTTTGTCGTGCCGTGCAGCAGCGAAGTACAGCAAACGTACCGGCACTTGGTGCGGGCCGACGGAGACGGCCGGACGCGTCCCGGGAAAGCGGGAGGGCGGGCCCGGCCAGGCCGGGCC
>NZ_JBSFHO010000055.1:0-25288 GCF_053597075.1 Streptomyces sp. NPDC001514 | reverse complement strand
CGGGGGCGCCACACCCGCGCGAGCGGCAGCCGGAGGGTGGCGGCAGTGGCTGCGACGGCTGGGCCGCTGGATGCAGCGGACGAGGGGGGATTGACAGCCCCGCAGCGGCATTCGCTACGAGATCATGGAACCGAGTCCATCCCGCCATCGTGCGTACCGGACAGTTGGGGGGAATCCCCTACCGAACACCCTCTCAGAGGGCGTTTATGCAGGTCAAGCCCTATATGCGGCTCTCATCCCTGCCCTGCTTTGGAGGCCTTCATCCCATAGGCGGCGAATGGCGCTCTTCAGGACGGAGGCTCGACCATCCGTCTCGTTCGCTTCTGTGCCTGGAAGTCCGTCTGGTTTGAAGTTGCCACGGAATCGCCCGATGGACAGCGGAACCGAGCCCTCCGCCTCGCCCATGATCACGCTACGCCGTGAGCGAGCGCAAGCCCTACCCCAGCGACCTGTCCGACGCCCGATGGGCCCTGATCGAGCCGACGTTGACGGCCTGGAGAAAGGCCCGGCTCGACCGCAGGCCAACCGGACAGCCGGCCAAGGTCGATTTACGGGATGTCTTCAACGCGATCCTCTATGTCAACCGCACGGGAATTCCCTGGAAGTACCTCCCGCATGACTTCCCGAACCACGGCACCGTCTACGCCTACTACGCGGCCTGGCGCGACGAAGGAATCTTCGCCCAGCTCAATTACGACCTGACGGGCCTGGCCCGGGTGAAGGAAGGGCGCAAGCCCGAGCCGACCGCCTCCGTGATCGACACCCAGAGCGTGAAGACCTCCAGCAACGTGCCCCTGACCAGCCAGGGAACGGATGCAGCCAAGAAGATCGTCGGGAGGAAGCGCGGCATCCTCACCGACACAATCGGCCTCATCCTCGCTGTGACCGTCACGGCAGCCGGCCTCTCGGAGAACGCCCTGGGAATACGCCTCCTCGACCAGGCGAAGGAGACGTACCCGACCATCTCCAAGAGCTGGGTCGACACCGGCTTCAAGAACGCCGTCGTCGAGCACGGTGCTCGCCTCGGAATCGATGTCGAAGTCGTCAACAGAAACCCGGATACCCGTGGGTTTCACGTCGTGAAAAGGCGCTGGGTGGTAGAGCGGAGTATCGGTTGGATCATGATGCACCGCCGTCTCGCCCGCGACTACGAGACCCTTACCGCCAGCTCCGAAGCCATGATCCACATCGCCTCGGTCGACAACCTCGCCAGGCGCATAACGGACGAGACCACCCCCACCTGGCGAGGAACTTACTAGGGCATCAAGGGCAATCTGCCTACCTCAAACGCCCTCTCAGAACGCTCAACCCAACCACGCCCTCCACCACCCCGCCCTTCCAGCCCGGCCTGAAGCCCTACCGCTACCAACACCAAACTGATCAGCCAAGGCCAACCCACCACCCACTGATCAAAAAGACCGCTCCTGGACAGGCGGTGTGCTCGGCCAGCGGGTTCTCGGAAGGAGCGTGTCGATCATCGAGACCACTGTGACACACAGTGAGTGACCGGGGGTCCGGCGGGTGAGGCAGGGAGCGCCCCGCCGATCACGCAACCGCCGCATCGCCTGGGTCCCGCGCTCGATCGCGGGAAGAGCCATGCTGCTGTGGCTCGGCTGCAGATGTGCTGGGGCGTCGGCCTGCCCACCACGCCGCCCTCCATGGTGGCTGCTTGCCGATGCGACCAATGTCGTAGTGCGCCCTGCCGGGGGTTCCGGGTCCTTCCACCGAAACAACCATTTAAGGCGCGTCGAGTGGACGATGCCGCGGCTCGACGGTGCGGCCAAGCTGACCGTTACACCCCGTCGGCAGGGACGACGACGCGGTCGGCGGCTCCGGGCGGCTTGCTCGGGACATCGGCGGCTGCTCCCGCCGCGGACCGCAGCCACCGGCGAGAAGAGGCAATCATGTCCATCTCCAGCGATGCTCGTACGCCCCGAGTGCCAAGAGTGTTCCCCCGCCCTTGGGAGACGCGCGCCCTGGCGGCTGTGGCCGTCGCGGTCTGTCTGGCAGTGACGAGCTGTGCAGCCACGGACGGCGACGGTACCAGCGGCTCCCAGGCGTCGAAGGGCGACGCGAATCTGGCGGCGGCGAAGGAGGTCGTCGAGACCTACTCCAAGCCCACGCCCTTCCCCGTCGATCAGCCACTGACCCGAGGTCTGGCACTCGGCCAGCGCATCTCGTTCATGCAGTGCGCCTCCCCGTTCTGCGCCCTGCTGGCCCAGCTCTACGGCATGGGGACCAAGACCATGGGCACAGCGCCGGTCGACACCGTCAAGAGCGGCCACTCGGCCGACGGTGTGCAGACCGCCCTCTCCTCGATCACCGCCGACGACCCGGCAGCGCTGCTGCTTCCCGCGGTCAACCTCGGCTCGCTCGGCGCGAGCATCAAGAAGGTCAACCAGGCGGACATCCCCATCGTCGGGGCCGGCGTGATGGGAGGTCCGAAGCAGGGCATCGACGCGCCGATCAACGGACCGATCAACTACGAGCGGCAGGGCACGATCCTCGCCGACTGGGCGATCGTCACCGGAGGCGGCGACGCGAACATCGTCTGGTACCGCAATCCGGAACTCGACTTCACGAAGGTCTCGACGCAGGCGTTCACGACCGAGCTGAAGAAGAACTGCCCGGGCTGCATGGTGCGCTACGTCGACGTTCCCCTGTCGGCGATCGGCACTACCGCGCCCAGCCGAGTGGTGAGCGATCTTCAGGCCCATCCGGACACCGGCATCGCCCTCTTCAGCAGCCTGGAGACCGCCACCGGCCTGCCGCCGGCGCTGCGCAGCGCCGGCATCACCGACGTGAAGATCGCCGGCTCCGCACCCGTGCCGGCCAACCTGCAGGACATGAAGAACGGCGGCATCGACGCCGCGGTCGGCCTGGACGCGGGCGTTCTCGCCTTCACTCAGCTCGACGCGGCCGTACGCCTGGCCACCGACCAACCCCTCACCGGCGCGCAGAAGGCCGGTGAGGTGCCCCTGCAACTGATCACCAAGGAAGACCTTCCCGCCGATGTGAGCAAGGGCTTCTCGGCGTACCCGGACTTCGTGCAGCGCTTCTCCAAGCTCTGGGCCAAGGCGAGAAAGGCCGGCTGATGGGTAACTCTGCTTCTCAGGTCCCCCGCACCGCCGACCTGCCCGACACACCGGCCCACACCGACACGCCGGCGAGCCAGGACCGACCGCGTCGCGGCGGTGTGCGACCGCTGCTGCGCATTCACGGGCTGTCGAAATCCTTCGCCGGAACCAAAGCCCTGAACGGCGTCGGCTTCGAGGTGAACCCTGGTGAGGTCGTGTCGGTCGTCGGACAGAACGGCTCGGGAAAGTCCACGCTGGTCAAGGTTCTGGCGGGCATCCATACGCCCGACCCGGGCGCAGTGATCGAGCACCGGGACATACGGTTCATCCACCAGGACCTCGGCCTGGTGCCCGGTCTGTCGACGATCGAGAACCTGGACATCGCCCGCCCGCTCGGGCGGCGGGGCTTCCGGCTGGCCAAGGCACGCGAGGAGCGCCAGGCCGCGGAACGGATGATCCGGCGGTTCGGCGGTGACTTCGACGTCACCGAGCCCATTGCGGGGATCACGGCGGCCGAGCGGACCATCGTGGCGATCGCCCGCGCGATGAGCGACTGGTCACCGACGGGCAACGTACTGGTGCTCGACGAGCCGACGGCGGCACTCGGCGCGGCCGAAGCCGATCTGCTCTTCGACGCGGTGCGCAGGGTGGCAGCCGAAGGCGCGGGAGTCGTCTTCATCTCCCACCGCCTCGACGAGGTGCTCGGGCTGTCCGACCGCGTCGTCGCCCTCCGGGACGGCAAGCTCGTGGCCGATGTCCCGGCGGGCGAGGTCGACCACGACAGGCTGGTGGCCCTGATCGCGGGAAGCGAGCTGGCCGAGTTCCGGATGGAACACGCCGGCGAGCGGGGCCGCCGCACTCTGCGGGCCCGTGGCCTGGTCACCGACGTCCTGCGGGGCGTGGACCTCGACATCCACGAGGGTGAGATCGTCGGAGTCTGCGGGCTGCTCGGCTCAGGGCGCGAGCACCTGGCGGCCGCCCTCTTCGGCGTCATCGACCGGCACGCGGGTTCGGTGACCGTGGCCGAACGTCCCCTGAAACCCGCCGACCCCGCCCGCAGTATCCGGCACGGACTGGCCTACGTGCCCGCCGACCGGTTGCGGCAGGGCGCCGTCATGGCCATGACGGCGATGGAGAATCTGACCCTTCCCTGGCTGCGTCCGCTGCGCAGTGCGTTCGGACGCCTGGACCGGGCCGCTGAACGGGGTGAGACGAGGGTCTGGACGGATCGCGTCGCGCTGCGTCCGCCGCAGCCGGAGCGGCCGCTGCGCCTGTTCTCCGGTGGCAACCAGCAGAAGATCGTGATGGCCAAATGGCTGCGCATGGCGCCTGCTGTGCTGCTGCTGGACGAACCCACCCAGGGCGTCGACATCGCCGCCAAGGCCGCGATTCACGAGTTGATCGCCGAAGCCCGGGCGGCGGGCACAGGTGTCCTCGTCTCCTCCACGGACACGGGGGAAATCCTTGATCTCTGCGACCGGGTCCTCATCCTCCGCGACGGCAGGGTGAGTGCCGAACTCGGTCGCCGCGAGCTCAGCGAGGCCCGCCTGATCAGCGAAAGTCTCGGGCTGTCCACGACGTCCGCGCCCAGCGACCCACTTGATTGAGATGAGTCACATGACCGTGATTGATGACACCGAGACGCTCACCGAACGCCCGACACCCGAACGCGCGCGCCCGCGCCACCGGCTCCGTGAGGCACTGTCCTTCCGCAGCATCAGCGCCCTCTACATCTTCGCCGCGCTGTTTCTGCTGTTCTCCCTCTGGGTGCCGAGCACCTTCCTCGACGGGGACACCTGGAAGGCCATGCTCGACGACCAGGCCATCACGGCACTGACCGCGGTCAGCCTGGTCATCCCGCTGTCCGCCGGTATCTTCAATCTGGCGATCGGGTCCCAGGTCGCCGTCGGTTCGATCCTTTCGGCGTGGCTGCTGTCCCAGCACCTGCCGATTCCCGCCACCGTCACGCTCACCCTGGTCGCGGGCGCCGCCGTCGGTCTGGCGACGGGACTGCTGATCGTGCGCGCCCGGATCGACTCGTTCATCGCGACCCTGGGCGTGTCCTCGGTGCTGCTGGCCATCACGACCTGGATCTCCGACGGCCAGCAGATCCTCGACCTCGGAGCCGCCTACCAGGACCTCGCCACGGGGCAGTTGTTCGGCATCACCTACCCCGTCTACTTCCTGATGCTCGTGGCACTGGCCGTCTGGTACGTCCTGGAACGCACCCCTGCCGGCCGCCGGGTCTACGCCACCGGCGGGAACCTGGACGCCGCGCGTCTGGCCGGCGTGCGCACCTCCACCACGATCGTGCTGTCGCTGATCGCCTGCGGGGTGATCGCCTCCGCCGCGGGCACCCTGGTCTCCTCCCGGCTGGCCACGGGGGACCCGAGCATCGGCCCCGGCTATCTGCTGCCCGCGTTCGCCGCGGCGTTCCTGGGATCGACGCAGTTCCGCGGTGGCCGCTATAACGTGTGGGGCACCGTCATCGCCGTCTACGTCCTGGCGACCGGGGTCAAGGGACTGCAACTGGCCGGCGCCCCGGTGTGGATTCCGGACCTCTTCAACGGTCTGGCGCTGCTGCTCGCTGTCGGGATGGCCGTGCGGCGGGGCGCCACGGGCCGTACCTCGGCGATCGCCCGGCCCCTGCGGCGCCGCCGAGCGTCACAGGAGGCATGACACTGGCTGCCTTCGCCCCCGCCCTGCGCGGGTGCGGCCGCGCGGCCAATGAAAGGGAGGGCCGAAGGCCGAGGAACACGCCTGTCCGGCAAGAAGCGGGCGAACGCCGGTGAACCGAGCAGGTCCGGCGTTCGGCCCTCTTGTTGCGCGTGCCCCAAGCTCGGTCACAGCAGCGCGAGTTCGCCTTCCTTCGGGACCAGGGACTGCTCGGCCCAGATGGTCTTGCCGCCGTCCGAGTACCGCGTCCCCCAGGCCTGCGTCAGCTGGGCGACGAGGAACAGCCCACGGCCGCCCTCGTCCGTCGTCCGGGCACGACGCAGGTGCGGAGACATACTGCTGCCGTCGGACACTTCGCAGATCAGGGTTCGGTCCTTGATGAGGCGCAGATGCGCCGGTGGTGCCCCGTACCGCAGAACGTTGGTGACCAGCTCGCTGACCACCAGTTCCGTCGAGAACTGCAAAGCGTCCAGATCCCACCGCTGAAGCTGTTCGGCGACCACGGCACGCATGCGCGCGACCTGCTGGGGATCCTCGCTGATGTCCCACGTGGCGTAGGCGTCGGGACTCAGCGCGCGGGTGCGGGCGAGCAGCAGCACAGCGTCGTCCGCGGGAGAGCGGGGGACCAGCGCATCCACCGTCTCCTGGCACAGCTGTCCGAGAGTCCACTCCTGCTGAGGGCGGGCGATGAGGTGACCCAGTTGCCGGAGCCCGGATGACAGCTCACTGCCGGGGCCCTGCTGGACCATACCGTTGGTGTACAACGCCAGGAGGGTCCCTTCTGCGAGCGTCGCCTCGGTGGATTCGAAGGGCGGGCCTCCCAGCCCCAGTGGCGGGCCGACCGGCAGATCTGCGACCTCAGCCGTACCCGACGGCGGCAGGACGATGGGCGGCATGTGCCCGGCGCTGGAGAAGGTGCACCGCCGGGAAACCGGATCGTAGACCGCGTACAGGCACGTGGATCCCACCGCGCCCTCCGCATGCGCGGCGCCCGCTGACGCACCCTCCTGCTCCTTCTGCGAGCCGGCCCGTTCACCGTCGGGGGACATGCTCTGCTCGTCATCCATGCGCCGCACCACGTCATCGAGATGAGCGAGCAGGTCCGAGGGCTCCAGATCGAGTTCTGCCAGCGTCCGCACTGCGGTGCGCAACCGTCCCATGGTGGCCGCGGCGGGCAGATCGTGACCCACCACATCCCCGGTGACCAGCGCCACGCGGGCACCCGAGAGCGGGATCACGTCGTACCAGTCGCCGCCAAGACCCAGTTCGCCGACTGCCGGCCGGTAGTGTGCGGCCACATCCACGGCGGACGGGCCTGCCTCAATGTGCCCGAGCAGGCTGCGCTGCAGGGCGAGGGCGGTGGCGCGCTCGCGGCTGTAGCGGCGGGCGTTGTCGATGCTCACGGCGGCGCGAGCGACAATCTCCTCCGCCAGCAGGAGGTCGTCCTCTTCGAACCGCTCCCGCGCCTCACCACGGGTGAAGGTGACCACTCCCAGCGTGATGCCTCGCGTGACGATCGGTACGTACAGATGCGAGTAACCGTCCGGCCCATGCGGAGAAGCTTGGCCGGCCGCGACGTTGGCGGTGCCCGGCTCGTCGGCAGCCCCCAGCTCACCGTTCCGCGTCGTGACTGCGCCGGTGGTGAGCTCCCGGAGCTGCGCCGGGCCGGAGCCACACGCGCACGCGGCGGAGACCGCCGTGTCGGGGGCAGCCGCGTCCGGGCCGACGGATGAGGCCGGCTGCTCCGCTCGTACGGCGGCACAGCGCAGGCCAGCATGCGGGCCCACCGGCCCCGGAGCCGGGGCCCCACCGTCGAACACCTCCTCCAGCAGGTGCACGCAGGTGGTGTCGGCGAAGAGGGGAACCGTGGCACCGGCCAATTCGGATGTCGTCAGACGAAGGTCCAAGGTGCTGCCCAGACGACTGCCCACCTCCGCGACGAGCCCCAGTCGCTCACGGGCGTGAACCCGTTCGGTGATGTCGAGAACCGCCTGCGCCACCGCGAAGGCCTCACCGTGGCGGTCCCGCAGGGGGAACATGGAATCGGCCCAAACGTGCTCGCGCGAAGGGTCGGCCGGGGTCACTCCCCGTACCTCGTCTGTGCGCGGAAGCCCGGATTCCAGCACCTCGCGCTGCCGCCGTTCCACGGCCTTGCCCTCTATGCCCGGAAGCGTCTCACTGGTGGTGCGGCCCAGACGCTGTTCATCGGCGAGCCCTGAGATCCTCTGCAGTTCGCTGTTCTGCAGTACACAGCGCAGGTCGGCATCGTAGACGGCAAGAGCGACCGGCGCCCGGTGCAGCAGAGCATCGAACAGAGCGGCGTGGTAGTCGGGATTCTGCCGTCCGTGGTCCGAGGTGAGCCGGACCAGCCATTGACTCCCTTCGGCTGCGGTCAGCAACACGGTCGCCGACACCTTCCCGGGCAGGACACTGGCGTCACCGTGGCAAAGCGCCACCGGATAGGGCCCGAAAGCCGTTCCATTTGCGCGCTGCAGCGCGTCGCTGATCCCATGCGGGGAATCGGCCAGCAGGACCTCGAACGGCCGGTGGAGGATGTCACGGGCCTGATGGCCGAGCAGTTCCTCCGCCTCCGGGCTCCAGGCGACGACCTTTCCGCCGGCGTCCACCACAACGGTGGCCTCCGGCGCCGACTGGGACGTCAGTGCCGCAGGCTCGGACGATGGGGGCTGCGGAGGCATCGGGTCCAGCCTCAAGTGGGCGGGCTCGCGCCGTTCACGCAGAGCATGCGCCCGAAGCTTCCCTGCTATGCATACCCAGAGCATAGGCTTCCGCCGCCATTCCGTCCTCTCCGGCTACATGGGTTCATCCAGGGCTGAGGCAGCCCGGTCCCTTCGTTGCGCCTGGTGCTGCGGAGTCGGCGGGTGCGGGCCCCGATCGCTGCCGCAGGGGCAGCCACCGGACCCGCATCGCCTGATCCAGTCGCATCTCGCACGACAAATGTCCGGCCGACAGTGTCCGCAAGAGCCGGACCATTTGCCGTCAGTAAGACGATTTCCCCGAGCGTGCCCCGGACTTGACTGGAGCGGCCTCCTACAGGAGGTGCCGAGTCGAAGCGTCCAGGGGGCAACCGTGAGGACCAGCCGGATCTCCGACCGCAGTGTGACCGCGCTGCTCGTCGTCGATGACGTCCGTGTCCGTGAGGCGATGAGGGACCTGTTGTCTGCAGCAGCCGGCTTCCGGCTGGTCGCGGCGGTCGCCGATCCTGCCGAGGCCGTAGAGCAGGCCGCCCGTCACGCACCCGACATCGGCATCGTGGATCTGTGGTCCACCGCCGATCAGGTATCGAGAGGATTGAACGTGGTCACGGCCCTGTGCCAGTACGAGGTGGCGGTGCTTGCGCTGACCCCGAGGGAGCGGGTCGGCGCACTGGCCCTGGAGGCGGGAGCCGCCGCCTTCGTCGACAAAGGGTGTGGACCTGACCAGGTCCTGGAGGCGGCCCGCAGCGTTGCCGGTGCCCGCAGCGGCGTGCCGACGACCCCGCACGGCGAGATCCAGGCGGACCCGGCATGAGCGGCACCCAGCCGGCTCCCGCCCCGGCCCCGCTCCGGCTCAGCGAACGGATCGTCTACCCCGAATCGCCCCGATGGAGAGACGGCGCGCTGTGGTTCTCCGACGTGCACGACCATGCCGTCAAGCGCATGACCGCCGACGGCTGCGTACACACAGTCGTCGACGTGCCCGGCCGTCCGGCCGGGCTGGGCTTCCTGCCCGACGGACGGCTGCTGATCGCCAGTGCCCTCGACCGGTGCCTGCGGACATGGGACGGGGAGGCCCTGACGCTGGTCGCGGACCTGAGCGGTATGACCCGCGGTTTTCTCAACGACATGGTCGTCGACGGTACCGGACGGGCGTTCGTCGGTGACACCGGTTTCAACCTCATGGCCGGTGAGGATCCCCGCCCCGGTCAGGTGATTCTCGCCGCGGAGGATCCCAGGACACGCGAATTCCGGACCCGTGTCGTGACTCGTGACGTGGTCTTTCCCAATGGGGCGGCTGTCTCCCCGGACGGCCACACGTACTGGGTGGCCGAGACGGCTGCCCACCGTGTCTCCCGCTTCCGCGTCACCGCTGACGGCGATCTCGTGGAACGGAGCACTGTTGCCGAGCTGCCCGACATGCCCGACGGCCTCTGTCTCGACGAGACCGGTGCCCTGTGGGTGGCCCTGCTGCGGCGAGGTGAATTCCGGCGGATCGGCGCCGACGGGACCACGACGGACGTCGTGTCCGCGGACGGCCGACTCGCCGTGGCCTGCACGCTCGGCGGGCACGACCGGCGCACGCTCTACCTCTGCTCGGCCGATACCACCATGGCCGACCTCGCCCGCGGCGTGAGCCAGGGGCTGATCCACACCCTCACGGCGGCTTCCGGTGCCGGCTGGCCCTGACCGCCCCCTTGTTCCACGCACTGTGCATCCGACGCACACACCACCCGCACACCGACAAGGAGTTTCCATGCCTCAGATCATCAAGGGCGCGACCTCGCCCAGCGGCGCCCGAGTCACCGACGAACGGGTGAGAGAGACCGTTGCGGGAGTCATCAATGACATCCGCACCCGGGGAGACGAGGCGGTGCGCGCCTACTCGGAGAAGTTCGACAACTGGTCTCCCGCCTCTTTCCGGCTCACCGAGGACGAGATACGCCGCATCGTGGCGGGCGTGCCCAAGACGACTCTGGACGACATCCGCACCGTGCAGCGCAACGTGCGCGAGTTCGCCAAGGCGCAGCGCGAGTCGATCGGCGACTTCGAGGTGGAGACCATGCCGGGGGTCTTCCTCGGCCAGCGCAACATCCCCGTCAGTGCGGCCGGCGCCTACGTGCCCGGCGGACGGTATCCGCTGGTGGCCTCCGCCCACATGACCATCGTGACCGCGAAGGTCGCCGGAGTGGAACGCACGGTGGCCTGTACTCCGCCCATCAAGGGTGAAATCCCCGCCGCCACCGTCGCCGCCATGTCCCTGGCGGGCGCCGACGAGATCTACCTGCTCGGCGGCGTGCAGGCGGTAGCCGCCATGGCGGTCGGCACCGAGACCATCGGGCGGGTCGACCTGCTGGCCGGACCGGGCAACGCCTACGTGGCCGAGGCCAAGCGCCAGCTCTTCGGCGAGGTGGGCATCGACCTGTTCGCCGGCCCCACCGAGATCCTCGTGGTCGCCGATGAGTACGCCGACCCCTTCGTGGTCGCGGTCGACCTGCTCTCCCAGGCGGAACACGGACCGGACTCACCCGCCGTGCTCATCACCACGTCCGAGCAGGTCGCACGGAAGACGCTGGAGCACATCGACACGCTGCTGCCCACGATGTCCACCCAGGACTACGCCGGCCCCGCGTGGCGGGACCACGGACAGGTCGTCGTGGTCGCCGACCTCGACGAGGCGTACGCCGTCGCCGACGGCTTCGCCAGCGAGCACGTGCAGATCCTCACCCGGCACCCGCGGGAGGCGCTGGAGCGGATGAGCCAGTACGGGGCGCTCTTCCTGGGCGAGGGCACCTGCGTCTCGTACGGCGACAAGGTCATCGGCACCAACCACACCCTGCCCACCCGGGGCGCGGCCCGGTACACCGGCGGTCTGTGGGTCGGCAAGTACCTCAAGACGGTCACCTACCAGGAGGTCGTGAACACCGGCTCCAGCGCGGAGCTGGGCGAGCTGTGCGGACGTGCCGCGCGGGTGGAGTCCTTTGAGGGCCACGCGCGCTCCGGTGACGTCCGGGCGGCGAAGTACGCGGGTGCCGACCTGCCGTGGGCCCCGGACGTCTACCGGGCCGAGTCGGCATGAGCGTGCTTGAGGGCCGTACGGCCCTGGTGACGGGAGCCGGCAACGGCCTGGGGCGGGCCATCTCGCTCGCCCTGGCCGGCGCCGGGGCACGGGTGATCCTCACGGGCCGCACCCCGGACAAGCTGGACCGGGTGGCGCAGGAGATCGGCGAGAAGGGCGGCGCCGCACGTACGGCGGCCTGCGACACCTCCGATCCGGACTCCGTGGAACGGCTGCGTGCGGAACTGGACGATGAACTGATCTGCACGCTGGTCAACAACGCCGGCGTGGCAGGGCCGGTGGCTCCGCTGATCGACATCGACCCCAAGGACTGGGACGACGTCTTCGCCGTCAACGTGCGGGGAGTCTTCCTCGTCTGCCGGGCGTTCCTGCCGGCCATGATGGCGGCCGGACGCGGCGACGTGATCAACATCGCCTCGGTGACCGGCAAGCGTCCGCTGGCCCGCCGCACCCCCTATGCCGCCTCGAAGACGGCCGTACTCGGCCTGACCGCGACCCTGGCCTGCGAGGCCGGTCCGCACGGTGTGTCCGTGAACAGCCTCTCACCGGGGCCGGTCCGGGGGCCGCGCATGGAACGCAACTTCCGTCTGGAAGCGGAGCGGACGGGCACTGATGCCGCTGCCGCGGAGGAGGCCTTCGTGTCGCGTTCCGCCTTGGGCCGAATGGTCGAGGAGGACGAAGTCGCCGCTGCGGTGGTGGCCATGCTGCAGATGCCCGGAATGACGGGCGCCGACGTGGACCTCTCAGCCGGGATGATCGCCCGCTGAGAGGCAGGGCTCGGCGTGGCAAGACGTCGGCTCACGGAGCCGACGTCATTCCTTGGCGAATCGCCCAGAGTGCCGCCTGCGTCCTGGACGTCACGCCGATCTTCAGCAGGATGCTGCTGACATGCGTGCGGGCCGTCCGCTCGCTGATGGTCAAAGCATCGGCGATGTCCCGGTTGCTGTAGCCGTCGGCGACCAGTACCAGCACCTCGCGCTCACGCTGACTCAAGGACGACAGACCTTCGGACACCCCGGTCAGCGCGCGAGTGATCTTTCGCGCCACGGCCGTGTCCAGGTGGGTCTCGCCGGCTGTCGCGGCCCGGATCGCGGTCGCCACTTCGTCGGCTTCGGCGTCCTTGAGCAGGTAGCCGGATGCCCCGGCGGCCAGCGCGGCACGGACCCGCTCGGTTTCGCTGAAGCTCGTCATCGCCACCACCTCGACGCCGGGGTGGAGTTTCTTGATCGCTTGGATGCCGGACACTCCGTCGAGTCGGGGCATCACCAGATCCATCAGCACCACGTTCGGCATGGCCCCCCGAACCGCCGCTGTGGCGAGGAAGTCGAGTGCGGCCTGAGCGTCGCCTGCTTCTCCGACCACCTCCATGTCGGCCTGCAGGGACAGAAATGCCTTCATCCCCTGCCGCACGACCGCGTGGTCGTCCACGACCAGCACCTTGATCGGCTCCGGTCCCGCTTGCCCGCTCATCGCGCCGTCCCTTCTCTCGCCCCGTCGTCCGGGGAACGCAGTACTCCAGGAATCGCGGCCCGCACGGTGGTCGGGCGTCCGGGGGAGGAGACCACCGTGAACGTGCCGCCCAGCCGTGTGACTCGCTCGGACATGGAGACCAGTCCCAGGTGGCCCGGGTGCGGTGTGTCCGGGTCGAAGCCCTGGCCGTCGTCGCGTACCTCGATCAGCAGGTCCCGGCCGTCCGTGCCCTCGCACCGGATGTGGACGTCCAGCTGCTGCGCCTCGGCGTGTTTCACGGCGTTGATCATCGCCTCGCTGACCATCCGGAACAGGTCGGTCTCCTGTTCCGGGAGTAGCGGCAAGGGATGCTGAGGACTTTCCACGACGACGGGCAGATGATGCCGGGCCTCGATGGCCGCGGCGTGCCGCCGGACGGCAGAGACCAGTCCCTCTTCGTGGAGAGCTTCGGGACGGAGCTGGAAGATCAGCGCCCGCATCTCCGCCAGTGCGCCCTGAACGAGGTCACGCAGTTCGGCGAGGCCGGCCGTCACCTCCGGCATCGGGGGCGAGGCCTGTTCGGCCAGCATCTGTACCGCACGGCTGCGCAAGGTCATGGAGAACAGTGCCTGGCTCACCGAGTCGTGCAGGTCACGGGCCAGGCGGTGCCGTTCGTCCAGGGCGGCCTTCGCCTCGAGCTGAACCAGCATCCGTGCGTTGTCGACGGCCACGGCCGCCTGGTCGGCGATGGCCGAGAGGAACGCCAGGTCGGAGTCGGAGGGCTGACTGCCCTTGAGATAGAAGCCGTTGAACACTCCGACGGTTGTGCCGCGCACGATGAGCGGCAGCACGGCGATGGTGTGCCAGCTCTGCCGTCGGCTGATCTCGTGCAGCGGCGCGAAACGCTCGTCGGCCAGGGTGAGCTCCCGCCATCCTTCGACCACGACGGGCTTGCCGGTCTCGAAGACCTCCGCGGACAGCAGGGGAGCCCCCAGCTCCCGGCAGGCCTTGAGACGGTCCACATAGTCCGGCGTGCCCGGGTAGTCACCGCACGTGCCCACCTGCCGCAGCTCGCCCTGCTCATCCATGATCAGAAAGGTGCACGCTTCCATGCCCGACGCGTGCCGGACGTCCCGCGCCAGGGAGTCGAGGCCCGTGGTGAGCGACTCGGCGAAGGCGATGCTCGCGGACGTCCGGCTGAACGCCTTGAGCCGCCGTTCCTGGCGCCGAGTGTCGGTCACATCGCGGAACCGGACGATCCGTACGGGCTTCGGAGGCGTCCGTACCACGGCCGGCATGTATTCGATCTCCCGGTCCCCGAGGGCCACGACGGCCATGACACCAGGTTCTGCGCCGACCACGGGCAGTGGGAAGTCGGCGGCGGGCAGGGCGCGCAGCTCGTCGAGCCCACGCCCCAGAATGTGGCAACCTGCCTGGTTGACGTGCTGAAAGTGCTCGCCGTCCGGGCTGAGCACGCCGATTCCGTCGACTGCGCTCTCCACCAGTTCGACGAGTACCGCCAAACCCATGTTCTCCAGAGACACGCTCGAAGCGTGCCCTACGTGCACCCATTTCGCATAGGGCAAATGTCCTGTCTGCAGTTGCCCGGTCGGTCACCCGATGTGTCCGTGTCCGCGCGTGCGCTGAGCGTCAGCTGTCGGATGTGCGGGGCCGCGGTGAGGCCGGAGACTCGCGTCACGCCAGTGTGACGCTCACGTTGCGCCCACCGGCATTCCCCGCGTTCTTTTCCGAAAGGCTTCCCATGCGGTTGGCGAATCTAGGCGGACGGCTGTCCCTCGTACACGGCGGCGGCCTGGTCGACATCGAGCGACTCAGCGGCGGGCGTTTCGGCCCCGATCCGCAGCAGGCCTTCGAGTGCTGGGACGAGCTGTCCCGCTGGGTCGCGACGGCCGACCTCGAGGCCGCCGAGGTGCTCCCGTTCCGGCCGGAGGACCTGGGGCCGCCCGTCCCGGCCCCCCGGCAGGTGTTCGCCATCGGACTGAACTACGACGAGCACGCCCGTGAGTCCGGCTTTGTGCGCCCGGCCGCGCCACTGGTCTTCACCAAGTACCTGTCCTCGCTCACCGGGCCGGTGGGCACCGTGGAGCTGCCCACGGACACCGTCGACTGGGAGGTGGAGCTGGTCGCCGTGATCGGGCGTGAGGCCCGGCACGTCTCCGCGGACGGAAGCTGGTCCTACGTCGCCGGACTCACCGTGGGCCAGGACCTCTCCGAACGCACCTCCCAGCATGCCGGCCCCGCTCCGCAGTTCAGTCTCGCCAAGTCCTTTCCCGGGTTCTCGCCGACCGGCCCCTTCCTGGTCACGCCGGACGAGCTCGACGATCCCGAGGATCTGGCGCTGAGCTGCGAGGTCGATGGCGTGGTGCTGCAGAAGGGACGCACCAGCCAGATGATCTTCCCGGTGCGGGAGCTGATCGCCTATCTCTCGTCCATCGTGACCCTCCATCCCGGCGACCTGATCTTCACGGGCACCCCTGCCGGAGTCGGCGCGGGCCGGACCCCGCCGCTCTACCTGCGGCCGGGGCAGACACTGCACAGCCACATCGCCGGCCTGGGCGACCTCCGGCAGACCTTCACCGGAGGTGCCTGATGCCCACCGGACCGCGATCCCGCAACGACGCCGACACCTCCCTCACAGCGGACGGCGACAAGGTCCACGACCTTCTGATCATCGGTGGAGGCTCCGTAGGACTGACCCTGGGCGCGACCTGGGCGATGCTCGGCCGCGACGCCGTCGTCTTCGACCGGCAACCGCATCTGTACGGCCTTCCCCGGGTCGGCCACATCGATCACGAGATCATGCGGATGCTCCAGCAGCTGGGCGCCGAAGGCCCCACCCTCGAGGATGCCTACGCGACCAAGAGCTACACCTGGATCAACGCCGAGGGTGAGACTCTGCTGGAGTTCTCCTGGGGCGAGGAGGGCATTTCAGGCTGGCACTCGGACTACATGCAGAACTCCGCCATCCTGGAACGCAGCCTGCTCGACCGGCTGCTCCACTCTCCGACTGTCGCGCACATGCCGAGCTGGGAGGTCGTGGACCTGGTCCAGCACGACGACCACGTCGAACTGACCGTGGAACGCACCCGCACGGTCCCGGGTGAGCCGCGCCCCATCCTCACAGGTGAGCACCGCCAGTTCCGCGGCCGGTACGTCGTCGCCTGCGACGGTGCCAACAGCCGGACCCGCCAGATGCTGGGCATCGACCGCGACGATCTGGGCTTCAACGAGAAGTGGCTGGTCATCGATGCTCGTATCAAGCGTCCGTTCTCGCTGGCCTTCGACTCCGGCCAGGTCTGCGACCCACGTCGGCCGACCACCGTGCTGCCGCTGGGCAAGGACCACCGACGCTGGGAGTGGCATCTCCGACCGGATGAGAACCCCGAAGACTTCGTCCGACCCGAGAAGGCTTGGGAACTGCTCGCCCCGTTCGACGTCACCGAGCACGACGTCGAACCGGTCCGGCAACTCGTCTACACCTTCGAAGCACGCATCGCCCATCACTGGCGCTCCGGCCGCGTCTTCCTGGCCGGTGACGCCGCCCACACGATGCCGCCCTTCATGGGCCAGGGCATGTGCTCGGGCATGCGGGACGCCCGCAACCTCGCCTGGAAACTCGATCTGGTCCTCTCCGGTGCGGCCGACGAGACGCTCCTTGACACCTACCAGGTCGAGCGCGACCCCCATGTCAGGGATTGGACGGTCATCTCCTTGGAGAGCGGCAAGATCCCCTGCATCATCGACCCGGAAGAGGCCCGCAAACGCGACGAGATGTTCCGCGCCGGCTTCCGCCCGCCCATGCCGGACTTTCCGCAACTGGCCAACGGAATCCTGCACCGCGCATCCGACGGCAGCCCGGCGGCGCCCGCCGGGGAACTCGGGCTGCAAGGACGCGTCCAGATCGCAGACCGGACCGACCTGTTCGACCGCCTGCTGCCCACCACAGGCTTCACCGTCGTCAGCATCACCGACGACCCACGCACGGCGCTCGGCCCCCGGCGCACCGCTGCTCTGGAACGTCTCGGCTGCCACTTCTACACGGTGCGCCCAGCCGCCTCCGGCCCGAACAGCAGCTCCGGCACGCCGAGCCCCACCGGCATCGTCGACATCGACGGAACCTATGCGGAGTACTTCCGTACCCGAGGCATTGAGGTCGTCATCAACAGGCCGGACTTCTACGTCTTCGGCGGCAGCGACATGGCCGGCCTGGCAGAGCTCGCCGATGACCTCCTCGACCAGACCACGGCCGCGCAGCCCGCCTCTCCAAGCCAGGACCGGGAGCCTGTCACGGCGGTCCGGGAACGCGGTCGCGTATGAGCAACGACCCGTCCCACCCTGTCCGCCCGACAACCCCGCAGGGGAGGAACCCGTGCCGCTCCACAGGATTGAGCAGCTGACTCTCGGAGTGCCCGACGTCGCCGCTGCCGCCGTCTTCTACGAGGACTTCGGCCTCCGCCGAAGCCGCACCACGCCCACCGCAAGCGCCGAACCCGGCCTCGTCTTCGGCACCACCGACGGGGGCGACCAACTCCGCGTGGTGCACAGCGCCCGGCGCCGGCTGCTCGAGGCCATGTTCGCCGCCGACGACCCCGACGACCTGGCACGCATCACGCGCCGATTGAGGCGCCTGGACTTCCCGGTGCCGGTCACCACGACCGGCACCGGGAAGGAGACCGAGTGCGTGGCAGTCGAGCCGGCCACGGGGGTCAGCGTCCGCGTCGTCGTCCGCTCCCGACTGGTGCAACCGCCCGTACCGGCTCCGGTGTACAACGGCCCCGGTCGCACGGCCCGCACCGCACAGCGCGCCCCCGGCCTGCTGCGCCCCGACCCGGTCCGCCCGCGTCGACTGGGTCATTTCGTCCTGGGCACCACGGACTTCGACACCACGCGCCAGTTCTTCACCGACGGACTGGAGTTCAAGGTCAGCGACATCGTCAAGGACGTCGGCGTGTTCCTGCGGTGCTCCGCCGACCACCACAATCTGCTGGTCCAGCGGGCCCCGGTGCCCTTCCTGCACCACACCAGCTGGCAGGTCGACGACGTCGACGAGATCGGCCGCGGCGCGATGAGCATGCTGGAGACGGACCCCGGCCGTCACGTGTGGGGGCTGGGCCGCCACTACGCCGGAAGCAACTTCTTCTGGTACCTGAAGGACCCGGCCGGCAACTTCGCCGAGTACCACAGCGACATGGACTGCATCCCAGAAGACGCCCTGTGGACCCCGGAGGAGCTCGAAGGAGCACGCGGGCTCTTTCAGTGGGGTCCTCCGCCCCCGCCCTCCTTCATCACGCCCGAAGACCTGGCGGACATGATGATCTCCAGCCACCCGTGAAGCCTCTCGGGCGCCGTCGAGCACAGACCGACGGCGCCCGCGAACGGACCTTGCCGGGCGTTCCCTCATGGCGCCTGCTTCTACCCGTCATCAAGGTCTCCGGCGCTCAAGCTCCCGGACTGCTGGAGGTCCGCGCCGCAGGCGTCCAGCAGGCCGACGAGGCCACGCCTCGCGCGTTGCAGCGCTGCCAGTCAAGTCGGCAGCGGACTCGGCGGCCGCGCCGTTTCCGGTGTTTCGCTGCACGGCCTTCCAACGTCGTCAACACAGGCGTCCACACCCACCACAGCCCCGGCCGCCGCCTCCAGGCGCGCCCCCACGGCCGCCACTTCCTCAGCCCGACTCCGAAGGTCGACATGACACCATCCGCAACGCGCACCCAGGCCGCCAGCGAGTCGATGCCACGCAGACGCTGGCGGGCCCGCACCGTCCTGCTGCTGGGCATGCTTGTCTTCTTCGCCTACGGCTACGACCTGTATGCCCTGCAGACGGTTGCGCCGTCGCTGCTGAACCACCCCACCTGGGATGTGACACCCGGCACCTTGGGCACGCTGGCCAGCATCACCGCGCTGGGTGAGGCGATCGGTGCCTTCGTCGCCGGCCAGATGAGCGACGCCTACGACCGCAGGACTCCGATCGCGATCTGCGTCGCATGGATCTCGGGCTGCATGCTGGCCGCGGGACTGGTCACCAGCATGCTGGCGTTCGGCGCCACCCGCTTCCTGCTGGGCATCGGCCTGGGGGCTCTGGCCCCTCTCGTCTGCGCCGTGGTCGTGGACTGGGCCCGGGTGGGGCGGCGCTCGCTCTACTGCGGCATGGCGCTGTCGGCCATCCCTCTCGGGGGAGCGACGGCGGCGAGCGCCGGTCGCGGTTTCCTGCAGGGCATGGAATTCCAATGGATGTTCCTGGTCGGGGCCCTGCCCATCCTGCTGGTGCCGGCCTGCTGGAATTTGATCCCCGCTGCGGCGCCTGAGGAGGCATCTCTTCCCGACCGGGCCACGCGCCGGGACACCCAGGTGGTCTCAAACGAGTGGTGGGCGCTGTTCGAGCCCGGCTGGGTGATGGCGAGCATCCTGTTCTGCAGCGCCTCCTTCATCGGGCTGCTGCTGATCTACGGGGCAAGCTCCTGGCTGCCCTCCCTGATGACCAATGCGGGATACGACCTCAACTCCACTCTCGAACTCGTCATCGTGTTCAACTGCGGAGCCGTCGCCGGAACGCTGCTGTTCTCCCTGCTCGCCGACTGGATCCCCGCGAAGATCTGCGTCGTCGTGCTGTTCCTCTGCGCCGTGGGGGCCCTGCGGGCCCTGACCACTGCCGAGGAGCACACTGCGCTCTGGGCCGCGGTGGCCCTGGCCGGCGCGGGCATCCTGGGTGCACAGAACGTCATCAACTCCTACGTGGCCCGCTACTACCCGCATGAGATGCGAGGCACCGCGCTCGGCTTCACTCTCGGAGTCGGCCGCTTCGGCTCCCTCCTCGGCCCCAGCTATCTGACCTTCCTGATCGGCGTGAACTCCGATCCCAAGGCCGGCTTCTACGCTCTGGTCACACCGGCCCTGATCGGGGCGGTCGTCATCTTCCTGGTGCCCCGCGGACGGCGGTCCGCGCGGCCCCGGGCGTCCTGACGAAGTTCCGTCCTCCCGCTCACGTGTGCGTGTGACCCCGCCGTCCGGCCGAGCCGGCAGCCCGCTTCAGGCTGCCGGCTCCGGGCTTTCGCCCGTACCCGGCGATGCCTTCGTGCTGCCTGCGGCCGATCGCCCACGGCGCAAGCAGAGCGACCCCGGTGGGAAGTGACAGGTTGGCGACCATGATGAGCAGCTCCTCCCGCCAGGTGTAGCCGGCGGCGAACACGCCAAGCAGCGCGTTGGCGCCGCACACGAGCGACCACAGCGGAAGGAAGGCTGCGGCCGAGGCCCAGCTCCTCGCCCTGTCCGCAGCGCCCGGAGCCAGCAGGGTGACCAGGAGCGCCACGGCTGCCCAGAGCACGATGCCGGCCGTGAGCATCACTGGCGTGCGGCCCGTGGTGAGGACGGGACCGCCCTCCCACTTGCTCTCGCTCACCCACCACATCACCAGGCTCGCGATGACCGGCAAGGAGAACGTGATCCCGAAGACGGCGATCTCGTCGGCGACTCGGATGCCGGAGGCTATGCCGAGCCCTGCACTCAGCGCCGTCAGCAGGTACCAGAGTGGTACGAACACAGCCACCGAGCCCGCCGCGCCCACCGAGCGGGAGGAGGGGGAGGGCTGCGCGAAGAGGGCAGACAGCAGGAAAGCCGCAACGGACAACAAGATCCCGGCAAGCAGAAGTCGGGGCAGACGCATCCTTGTTCACTTTCGTGCTGCACGACGTGCAGGCCGTGCGCTGCCGGCGCGCTGAGGAGTGGGGAGGGAAGACGTGGGGCGACCGGGAAAGTCCCGGTCGCCCCCACGGAGACTGGCTGCGTCAGCTGTGCGCCGGGCGCGCCGTGAGCAGGTCGGCGAGGCCCACGCGGGCGAGGAACTCGCGGCGGATCCGGTCGGCGACGTCCGAGACTTCTTCGGAACCGTCGTCGATCGGGTCGATGGTGACCCGGTAAGGGCGCTGTCCGGCGGGAAGCGCGATGATGCGGGCGATCTCGTCGGAGACGAGGGATGCCTCGGCACCTTCAGGGGTCAGCGCGGCGAGCTTCTCGCCCACCTGACCGACCAGGCCGGCGTACTTGGTCTCGTACTCCGCTTCGACATCGTGGTCGGACGGCCCACCGGAGTGGGCGAAGTGGTTGGTGCCGCTCGTGAACGCGCCGGGGACCACGATGGACGTCTCCACCCCCCACCGGGCCAGTTCGGCCGCGTAGCTGACGGCGAGGGAGTCCATGGCGGCCTTGGCGGCGAAGTACGGCGCCAGATAGGGCGGGGTGCCGCCCTTGACGCTGGTGCTGGACACCCAGATCACCAGGCCCTGGCCCGCATGACGCATGCTGGGCAGTGCGGCGCGGTTGACACGCTGCGTCGACAGCACGTTCACGTCGTACAGGTCGGCGAGCTGCGCGGCGGTGAAGGCCTCGGTGGGCCCGGTGACCATGTGACCGGCGTTATGGATGAGGACGTCGATACGTCCGTGCTCGTCGAGGATCTGGCTTATCGCGGTGTCGACGGATTCCTGTGAGGTGACGTCGAGCTCGATGGAGCGCAGGTCGACGCCGTGTTCCTTGCTGTACGCGGCAGCGGCATCGACCTGCGGGGCGTTGCGGGTGGTGGTCTGGCGCATTCCGGCGTAGACGACGTGCCCGGCGTCCGCGAGGGCGCGGGCGGTGAGCGCGCCGAAACCGCTGGAGGCACCGGTGATGACGACGATGTTGCTCATGTCTCTATCTCCTGGGGTTTCAAGAGGATCAGGCCTGGGCCACCGCCCGGTGGCGACGACGGCCGCTCCAGCGTTTAGGGGTCAGGCGATGCCGCCGTTGGCGTAGAGGACCTGACCGTTGATCCAGCGGGCCGGTCCGGCGAGGAAGGCGACCGCTGCGGCGATGTCGGCCGGGGTGCCCAGGCGTTCGAGCGGTGCCGCCTTGGTCAGGTTCTCGATCGTGGCCTCGTCCTTGCCCTCGAGGAAGAGTGGCGTGGCGGTCGGGCCCGGCGCCACGGCGTTGACGGTGATGTCCTTGCCCCGCAGCTCGCGGGCCAGCACGAGCGTCATGGCCTCGACCGCTCCCTTGCTTGCCACATAGGCGCCGTAGCCCGGGAACTGAAGTCGGGTGACGGACGTGGAGAAGTTGATGATCGCGCCACCGCGGCGCACGCGCCGGGCCGCCTGCTGGGAGACCACGAAGGTGCCGCGGATGTTGGTGCGGTGCATCCGGTCGAGGTCGTCGAGGTCCAGTGTCGCGATGGGCGAAAGGATCATGATGCCGGCGGTGTTGACCACGACGTCGATACCGCCGAACTCCCGCTCCACCGCGTCGAAGGCGGCGGATATCGCGTGCTCGTCGGCGACGTCACCGCCCACCGCGACGGCCCTGCCGCCCGCCGAGGCGATCGCGGCGACCGTCTCGTCGGCCTTGGCCTTGTTGCCGGCGTAGTGCACGCCGACGGCGATGCCGTCCGACGCCAGGCGCTCTGCGACCGCCCTGCCGATGCCGCCGGAGCCGCCGGTGACGAGGGCGACGCGGGTCGTATTGGTGCTCATGATGTGTCCTTTGATGATTTCCAGCGGGGAGGTGAGAGGGTGCGCGCCCGGTGTTCGGCTGCGCTTGCCCAGCGCCCCGAGCCGTGTGGACTCCGGCGGCGCGGGCCTAGAACGTCAGCTCCTGCGGCCGGAGCCTGCGATCTGGGCCAGCCACTGTTGGAGGAGTGCGGACTCGGCGGGTGTGAAGGGCTGGGGCGTGAACTCGTTCACGGACGACAGCAGCGTGGTGGCGGCAGCCTGCCGTGCGTCATGCGCTGCGGTGTCTGCCGAAGGCGCCGCGGTGTCCGCCGCCGGGGCGAGGAGGATGGCCCGGTGGATCGCATCGCGGACCATGATGGACAGGTCCAAGTCGGGGTACAGCGCGGGACGCGTGATCAGGGCGAGGGCGACGCCGGTGTTTGCCGACATGACCATGCGTGCGGCCACATCCGGTGTGACGCGCAGGCGCCCCTGCTTTGCGAGCCGCTCGAGGACCTCGCGCAGGATGCGCATGGCCTCCTCCGCGGCCTCGGGCTCCGAGCCAAGCGCCGAGGAGAACATCAGCTTGTAGGCGTTGGGGTGTGCCAGCGCGAACGCGGTGTGGCTGTCCCATCCCGCCCGCAGGTCCTGCAACGGGTCCTCGGACTTCTCGGCGGCCCTCTTGCTGCCCAGGTACTGATCCCAGACATAGTCGACCGTGGCTCTGAGCAGCCCACTCTTGTCGCCGAACAGCCGGTACAAGACGGGCTGCTGTACACCTGCGGCCTCACTGACCGCGCGAGTGGATACATCGCCACTGGGGGAGCGCGCGAGCAGCTCTGCGGCGGCCTCGATTAGCGCTGATCTCGTATCCATGTAATCGACGATAACACCGAATGCCGTCACTGACAACAGGAGGCTGTTATCGCCGATTCGGCAGGCGTGCACTGCCGGCGTACGTACCGGCGGACGACCTGAAGAAGCTGAAGCTGGCCGCGGGCGAGCATCTCGCAGCGATGCTGACGACCGCCTATCTCGGCATCGTGCCGGTCGCCGTAGACGTCCACGGCGGCGTGGATCTCGTCTACCGCGTGGCGGACTCGGACAGCGACGCACTGTCGTCGCTGCTCGGCCGCAACGGTGTCGAGTTCGCCGACTTCGAGGTGAAGTCGATACCTGGTGACTTCCGCGAGCACGACGCAGCGGTCTCCCGGGCACTGAAGCGAGGTGAGGAGCCAGGCACTCATTGGGCGACGTTCGTGTCAGCGAACGATGTCGTCGAGGCGGCCCAGTCGATGATCGCCAAGGCCGCGAAGCAGTTGCGGGACCAGTCCTCGCCCGACAGGGCGCGGGTGGTGTTCATCGTGTCCCACTTTCTCGACCGGCCCTACGTGGAATGTCTCGACCTGGTGATCGCGCACGCCTTGACTGCCCCGACGCTGCCAGACGAGATCGACTCCATGTGGGTGTTCTTCGCGCCCTCGCACCTGGTGGTGTGGTCGGCTGTCGAGCAGCGCTGGACGCAGATTCTTCTCGGCAGTTTTAAGGAGGACGGGACGGCCCCGGAGGTCGACTTCGGCATGGAGCTGCTGCAGCACTACGAGGGGCTGTTCCTGGAGCGGGCGGGGATCGACGGGCCCTCGCCCTTCTACTACGGCCTCGGAACTGGTGAGCTCGCATCCGCGGTTGACGCAGAGTGACGGCGGCCCGCATCCGTCCGGAATACGCGATACCTCAACATGCGAGCTCACCAGTCGGGGCCGGTCCAGGGGACGTCCGATGCCGTTCCCTTCTCCGTGACGTGCGGGGACTGAGGGGACGGCCGGTACGGATCAGGGCCGCACGTTCCTCTGCCAGTCCAGAGAGGTGCCGCTCAGCGCGGCCTCGGCGGGGGTCTTCGCCGACGTCGTGCGCAGTGCCGCGAGCGAGGTGTCGATCCAGTTCTGGATGAGGGTGTAGCCCTCCTTGCGGTATTCGACCCCTGGAAGAGGCACTCGAGCTTGTCGGCGTCGCGGGCGACGACGGCCTCCGGCGTCTCGCGCGCCTCGTACTCGTCGACGGCGGCCTGGACACCGCCGCGGACGGCAGGATGGGCGTTGACGACCTGGTCGGCCGTCACTTCCGTGTTCGGGGTGGCCTTCACGTAGCGCCGGCCGATGTGCGGGATGCCGCCGATCCGGGTCTCGTGGGAGTCGTGGAACAGGCACATGAGCGCCACCTTGCCCGGGTCGACGCCCTCCATCATCGCCAGGATCGAGCCGATCGCCCCGGCCCTGAACGAGTGCTCCGCCACGGACTCGGGCCTTTGTTGCCGGTGAACCACTACCCCGTCCTCGCCACGCGCTCGAGCACGCCCAGCTCGGAGATGAAGCTCGCGGTGCCCCTGCTGGTGTCGCCGTCAGCCATGAGGTCTTCTCCCTTCCTCGCCGTGTCCGTCACCTACGCGTTCCGGTCGTTCAGGGTTCAGATCCCGCCACCGTGCTCCCTTCGGTGCCGGTGCGCTGATCCGGTTGCGCCGACATGGACGGCGATGGCGTGGGTGTCGCTGGGGGGACCAGGTGGACGTCGTCGTCCCCGCCGACCCGGCAGGCGGACAGCGCGAGAGCACTCAGCACGGCACAGACAGCCCACCGCACGGTGGTAGGGGGAAAGCTCCTCGGCATCGTGATCTCCTCGCATCCGGCGACCGCGGCGGATCTTCCTTCGTGACTACGACAGCGTGGGGTCGGCAGGTGCGCCGAGGTCTCGCCGGCGGACAGGCCGGCGAGACTCGGCGGCACGGCGTGGGAGCGGGCGGGGCAGATCTGGTACGAC
>NZ_JBSFHO010000054.1:0-27168 GCF_053597075.1 Streptomyces sp. NPDC001514 | reverse complement strand
CTCAACTCCCTCGCCGACTACCTCACCAAGATCAGGTCCACCACCGACACAACCAGGAAGAAATAACGCTCCGGATTTCAGGCGCATGACACTAGAGACTGAGCGGGAGTGAGTCCTGTTTCCAGGACCCATGCTCAGCCGAAGGCCCCGAACGGTGTTGGGCGTTCTGGTTCCCCGCGTTCGCTCCGCATCCGGCGCGTACGGATCGTGTCCGTGGTCCGGGGATGCGGGGGCCGGTTTCCTCACGCCCCCGGGTACCCGATGGGGCCTGGGCAGTCCGATGCCCCGCAGCATCGCTCTGGTGCTGCGGGGGCGGTGCCGTCCGTCGCCGGATCGGGTGCCCGAGGGCGCGCCTTCCGATCGCCACGGCGGCCGCGTCGTGGCGAGTGGTCTTCCTGGTCTTGCTGGTGAGGGGCTTCTGCCAGTGCTGGGCGCCCCACTTCGAGGTGTAGGCCGGGTCCACGGCCACGATCGCGAGACCCTGTTCGGCGGCCATGGAGACGAGGCGGGCCTTCAGCTTGCCGGTGGGCATGCCGGAGATCAGCTGCCGGAACCGCTTCTTGTGGCCGTGCTTCTCACGGGTCTTCTCCGCCGCGAAGTCAAGGTTCTCGATGGCGATCGCGTTCGCGCCGCAGGCGCGTGCCCAGTGCAGCAGGCGGGTGAGGGCGTGCCGAACCTGCGCGTCGCGGTGCTGGGCGGTGCCTGTGAGGTCGTAGAAGAACCGGTGCGGGTTGCCGTGCACGTCCAGCTCGTAGGCGGCGAAGTGATCGGCATTGGTGTCCACGCCGATGATGCCGTGAGCGCGAGCCACTTCCAGCGGCATCGTCTGGACGGCGGGGCGTTGCCAGGAGGCGGTGAGGTACCAGCGGTCGCGCGTGACGTCGTAGTGGATGCGGTAGGCCACCGCGCGGTCGGCCTCGACGCGGTCGGCCCATTCCTGGCCCCGGTGTTTGAAGGCGACCTTGGCGGTGAGGACGTACCGGCCATGTGGGGCGTTGGCGTGCCCGGCGAGCGGGGCGGGCAGTTTGATGCTGACCTCGCCGTCGGGGGTGACGCGGACGGCTTCGTTGCCGAACCTTTTGCCGGACTCGCCGTCCGCGGCCAGGAACCAGCGCTCGGCCTCCCACCGCCGCCGCCACTCGGCCTCGGTCAGCTGGGCGGCGTCCAGGTGGTGGCGGGTGTTCAGCAGGCGCCGGCCGCCCCGCACCACATGCACGCGGCCTGCCTCCCGCTCAGCGCGGGCCTGCTTAAGACGGTGCTCAAGGACGTGCAGGCGGCGGGTCTTCGCGTGCCACTCCTGCCGGGTGCGGTAGCCGCCCGGCGCCTTCTTGGTTCCCTTCTCCCCGACCGGCTGGGACAGCCGGTGCATCAGCGTGCGAACGCCCGCTTCCAGAGACTGGATGTGCGCGAGCTGGCAGCGGCGGGCCAGCGCCCACTGGTCGTGCGTGGCCTTCGTGATGCTCCCCGCCCAGCGGGAGGACGACTCACAGGTCAGCTCCCGCTTGCGCACCGCCCACGTGTCGCTGGAGTGCTCCAGCCCGTCCCGGCACCGCACGGCCAGGTCACGGGAAGCCAGCCGTCCCAGGTGCTCGCCCACCTGGCCGACGCGCCGTCCTGGCACCCCGGCATCTTCCACGGCCCCGTGCGGTTACCCGTCACCTTTCGGGCGACAGGACCTCAGACCTCCGTCTTCCGTTGACACCGCGGGTGACCGATTGCAACCCCCTGGTCCTTGTTCCCGCCCTCGCCGGCCGGGTGCGGTACTCCGCCGCAGGTGATCCGGGACTCCACCCAGTCCGCGAGCACCACCCGGCCGAACAGCGCATGGGCCTCCACCGACAGGCGCAGGGTGCGACGGCCGGACAGGCCGACGTGCGCCCGGACCGGGCTGTCGCCGCGGCTCAGCAACGGAGAGCGCCACAGGCGCTCCCCGTCCGCGTACACGGAGAAGCGCACCTTTCCGGGTCCGAGCGGAACGGTGATGTCGTCCACGCCGACCAGCGCGTCAAAGCTCGCGCACGGCCGGTTGAGGTCGATGAGCAGCGAGGACGGGGCGTGCAGGCTGACGCCGTGGGCGTAACGGATCCCGGCCACCTCCAGCCCGGAGCGCCGCCACATCCAGCCGCTCTCGGCGGGGTTCAGCTCCGGCTCGGCGGCGTCGCCATGGCCGCCGTACTCCAGCTGGTTGACTGGGTAGACGGTCGGGCTCGGCGTCGGGGTGGGCTTCGACGGCCACGGTGGCGGCGTGGGCGTGCGCGTGGGTGTCGGCCTCCCTGTCGGGTACTGCGTCGGCCGAGGGCTCGGTCCGGCTGTCCGCGTCGGCTTGGGCGTCGGGTTCGGGTTCGGGTTGAGGCTCGCGGTCAGGGCCGGCTTCGGCCGCGGGGCGGGCGTGACACTGCTCTTCACCGGCAGCGACCCCGAGGTGGAGCTCGGAGCCGGCGGTGGCGTCCGCGTGTCCTTCAGGGCAGGCTTCGAGGTCGGATTCGGCGCGGGCGGCGGCGTCTCGACGCGCGCGGCCACGGGCGGCGTGGTGGTGGGCCGGGCAGCCGCTTCCGGCTCGGGACCGCTGAGCAGCCACACCAGACCGGCGGTCGCGGCCACGGCGGCGGCCGCAGCGATGCCCGCCTTGGCGGGGATGCCCAGCCCCTCGGCCACGGCGGCCGAGGAGGCGCCGCCCGTGCCACCGGTCGCGCTGCCGGCGCCCGCACCAGCGCCCGTGGCGGCCGCCACGGCACCGGCCGCGCCGGCGGCCTTGAGCGAGTAGCCGGCAGCCAGCCAGCCGATGACGGCGATCGGCAGCAGCGCGGGGATCCCGGCGTTCACATGCGCCAGTTCACCGGCGGCGAGCCGGCACTTGGAGCACTCGTCGAGGTGCTTGCGCAGCCCCCGCTCGGCCCGCATCCGCAGCCCGCCGCGCGAGTAGGCCCCGAGGCGGTCCGCGTAGCGGGCGCAGTCGCCGCCCGCGGTGAGCGACTGGCTCACATGGGCCTGTAGATAGGCCTGCTTGAGGCCTTCGCGGGCGCGGCTGGCGAGCACGGCGGTGGCATTGGCGGTAAGACCGAACAGCGGTGCGACCTCGCTCGGCGGCTCCTCCTCGACGGTGGTGTGCCACAGCACGGCCTGCCAGCGCTCGGGCAGCGAACGGAACGCCTCCATGGCGAGCGACCGCTCGGCCGCCTGCAGAGCGCGCAGGTCGGCGCCGAGGTCGAGTGCGCTCTGGTCGGAGACCTCGGTGGCCCGGGCGGCGTCCTCGGCGAACACCGCGAAGTCCTCGACCAGATGCTCGCGCTTCTGGGTCCTGATCCAGGTCGCGGCCACCCGGCGGACGGACGTCAGCAGATAGGCCCGCACGGCCTGCTCGGGCCCGGCCCCGCCCCGTACCGCCTGAAGCGTGCGGGCGAAGACCTCGGCCGTCAGGTCGTCGGCGGTGTCCGCGTCCCGGCAGCAGCTGCGCGCATAGCGGCGGACGGCGGCGGAGTGCCGGCGGAACAGCTCCTCGTACGCGCTGTCGTCGCCCTCCCGCATCCACTGCACCAGCTCGGCGTCGGACGGCGGCAGTACGGCGCCGAAGCCGGCCGCGTCCACGGCGGACGGCCCCATGCGACCCGGCGCCGCACCGCCGTCGCGCTGCCGCGGCACACTCGGCTCGCCGGCCGGTGTCCCCTCCCGATGGTCACTGCTCATGAAAGGCGCTCCCCATACATACGTTCGACATCAGTCGATGACGGAGTCTGCCACCGCTGCCTGCTCTCCTCGTTCTACGGACCGAAGTCGGTGATGTTTCACGGACTTCGGTCCGAAGGTGAGCCGACGGACACTGCTGCGGGCGGTCAGCTCGACCCGATCCCCTCTGAACCCTGACGACATCGCCGGGCGTCGATGACTTCACCGCACGCCGCGGATCCGGTCGCACCGTCGCGGGGTCGTCGGCCCGATGCGTTCCACCACGCCGGCTCGAGCCCGGTCAGGCAACCGCCTTTGCGGGGACGGTCCTGTGCGCACACGGTCCGAACCCGCTCGCCGCCGTCCCCGTCGGTGCGGTGCCGCCGCCCGCCGAACGTCTCCGCGAGTCATGCGACCGCCGCACGGACAGGTTGCGCTCAGACGGTGCGGGTCGGATCAGCGCACGCAGCTGATCCGCCGCCCGCGTGTACGGGTCCGGCTCGGCGTCGACTTCGACCGCCTTCGGTCGGGCGGCCCGCAGCGTGCGCAGCCGGTCGCCCAACAGCGCCCGAGCCGTGCCCAGCCGGGCGGTTTCCGCCATTTGACGGGCCGCCTCGCGTGCCTCGTCGAGGCTCGCGTACCGATGTCCGCGCCGCATCTCGGCGGCGAACACGTTCTCGTACTCCGCCCGCGCCTCCGGGCAGGCCGCCAGCCAGTCCACAGCCCTGCGCCGCAGCGCGCCGAACTGGAGCTCGGCTGCCAGCCTGGCCGCGAGCGCGATCGTTTCGGCGAGGACGGCCCCGCCTGCCGGAAGGAGCTCCGCCACCGCCTGTTCGACCGCGCCACGCATGTCGTCCTCGGCACGGCGAGCGGCCTCCACCCGTTCGGCCTCGCCGCTGATGCCCCAGGTGGCCACCGCCACGTCGACGGCCTGCGCCACGAGCTCCTCGACACCACCCTCGTCACGACATCTCCCGCACAGACCGGCAGCGTCCGGCTTCCCGCACACCCTGCACGGCAGTGCCCTCCGGACGGCCTCCTGCGCTGCGGACAGCGCCCGTCGCTCGGCCACCGCCGCCTCACGCGCCCGGCGCTCCCGGGCCGCCTCCGCACGATGCTCCCTCGCCGCGGTCAGCTCCTGACGCCAGCACGCGTTCAGCTCGGCCTCGAACGACGACCGATCGCCCCCACCACCCGTGCCGGCGGTCGTCGCCGTGGCGGAAGCTCGCGCCCGCAGCGCCCGCCCGTCGAGAACCAGCAGCCTGCATGCCCCGCAGCGCTCCTGAGTGACCATCAGGCACCCGTCGTCACACCGGACATCGGGACACACCGCCCGTCGTGGCAGCCCGCGGCCGATCAGCCAGGCGGCAGCGTCCCTGATCGGCGCCGAGCCCTGCTCCGCGAGGCGGCGCTCGACCCGGGCCCGCAGGATCCGTTCGGCGTCCACGTCCGGACCGAACAGCCCGGTGATCTCGTCCAGCCGCACGCGAACCGCCCGGGCGACGTGCCGCCGCGTGGCCGGCCGGTCCAGCCGGCCCCACACCGACGCCACTGGCTCCAGCACTCGTTCCAGGCCCTTCGGAAGCAACGATGTCGCGGCGGCCGGCGAAACCGGCTCCCGCTTTCCGGCGGTCCTCCTCGGGTCGTCCCCGCGAAGCGGGTCGTGATCGCCGTCCGGGGCGGGCACGTCGGGCCGGTCCGTTTCCGCTTCTGGCACCGGGGATTTCTCGTCCTCGCACGCGCGTACCGGCTGAGGGCAGGACGCCGACGCGGCTTCGCCGGAAAACCCGAGATCTACGCCGACCTCACCACCTACCTCAGCCACAGAAGCGTGGTCTGTGTGAGACTCCGCACCACCGCGACGCGGACCGCACGCTTCAAACGTGTCTTGACCTGCCGAAACACTGCCGTAGATGTCCACGGGACCCCCGGGTGCAGCTTCGGTCGCCGGTTCTGCCCCGTCCGTACCGGCCCGGGACTCTTGCCGCCACCCCTCCCCGGCCACCGGCAACGCGCCGTCGACCGCGTCGAGTTCGGCGCATCGGGGACAGCCCGGCTCCTCGACGCCGTGCATCGGGGCCCTGGCCGCGGGAGCCTGGTGTGCCGCTCCCCCGTCACCCTCCGGCGCCACACGGTGCGCGGCGGCCACCGCCGGCACCCGCAGCCGCCCCGCTCCACCCGTCACCGCCCCCGCTGCCCGAAGCCGACCGAGTACCGTCGCGGCGGTCGGCACACGACAGCCGATCATCCGCGCCAGCGTCGCCGCCGCCCTCCCATGACGGGCCGTCGTCTTCGCCAACGGGCCGCCCACGAGCGGCACCCGCCCGTCCGGCCGGGCGTGCAGAGCCAGCAGGACCACAGCCAGCCGGTCCGACGCCGCCCCCCTGCCCCGCCGCTCAGCCAGCAGTCCGGGAGGTGTGGCGCACCGCTCACCCCAGCCGGGTGCGAAAAGCCCCTCCAGGAACCGCAGAAGCGTCGCCAACTCGGCCTTCGACAGCGCCAGCGGCGCGCCCGCGTCCCGCTGGGCCTCCCACAACGGCTCCACCCGGTACTCGGTTCCCGTCGGCCTGCCGTCCGCGCCCCGCATCAACTGGGCGGCGACCGCCTCGACCTCGCGCAGCACGGACAGGACTTGGTGGTCGATCGTCGACTCCGACACCCCGAGCCAGCGAGCCAGCTCCCGCGCCGTGATCCGCACACGACTCGTGGGGAAACTCGCCTTGGCCAGCAGCACGAGCGCGCCGACCCGCACGACATCCTTCCGGCCGACGATGCGACGGTCGTCGAGCAGCGTACGAACGGCCGCCAGCAACCGCGGGCGCATGAGCCGCCCCAGCTGCAGCGGGTTCCCCGGTGGAGGGTCCGGCGAGAGTTCGTCAGGTCTTGCCCGGTATTTCGTAGGGTGGGCGACGTCTTTCCTCGCTACGCGCGTGCCAGATGTCGGCAACGGAAGACTGGCCCCAAGGCTGGCGGCTATGATCTGCTCCAGAGCTGCATAGGGGTGAAGGCACAACACAACCGACCGCTCGACCGATGGACGGAACGTACCTGGTCAGCGGGGGCGATAGGACAACCGCCACTTGGGCGGGTGGTCAGGTCGGTTCAGGTCGTCGTTGTCTCCTCCTCTCCTCCGTGCGGCCTGCGGGTGGCACCGCGGGCCGCGGGGTTGCGCCGACGAGGTCGGCGCGATGCGGCAGACATGACAAACCTCGGGGTGGCGCTCCCCGAGTGGTGGTGACGGGCGACTTGGCGAAGTCGCCCGGTGAGGCGGCCCGGCAGGCCGCCTTCTCACTTTCGCTCCGAATCCGGAGATCCCCGTCGCGTGACCGTGGCGACGATCCGACGGGTGATCCGGTGGCGGCGCGGCGCGCCTCCACCCGTGCCGAAGCGTGTGAGTTCGGTGCGCCGGCAGGACGGCGACCGGCAAGCGGAGCACAAGCCCGAGCACGAGCCCCGGTCATCGAAACCCCCTCAGCGTCACACCAATCTCCCGGCCTCACGCCAAACCTCACGGTGCACAGACTATCCTTAAACCAATCAGTCTGAGGGTGAGTCTTTGGAGTGTATCCAGTGACATGGTTTGCGGAGCAGGTTTGGCCAACACAGCCTGGTGTGAAGTCTGGTGTGGAGGAGCGACAGGCCCGGACCATCCCCTCGTACAAGCCGGGTCCGCTCCGTGGCCGCCGGATCCGGCTGTCGGCGGAACTTGCCGCGGAGGTCGCCGATGTCGACCGGTTGGTGCGCTCCTTCAACGATTCCCAACCCAACGGCCCCCGCTTGGCAGCCCTGGCCCGGTTCCTGCTCCGATCGGAGGCCGTGGCGTCCTCACGCATTGAGGGAGTGGTGGCCTCGGCCCGATCGATCGCTCACCTCGAACTGAACCTTGCCACCAATGCCGACGGAGCCTCACGCGCCCACCACTACATCGGGGACGGCACGCGTGAGGTGGTGAACAATGCCCTGGCGCTCCGCACCGCCGTCTCGACTCTGGCGGAGGCGCCGACCGTGACGGTGGACGACATCAGTGGTCTGCAGGCCGTCCTGATGGCGGAAACCGAGCGGCACGAGACCTCCGGGCTGCTCAGAACCGGGCAGAGCTGGGCGGGCGGCGCCTGTCATGACCCGCAAGGAGCGACCTACGGTCCGCCCGCGCCCGAGGCAGTCGCTCCGCTCATGCACGATCTCGCCGCGTTCATCTCCGAAGCGCACCCCCTGCCCCTTGTCCAGGCAGCCCTGGCTCACGCGCAGTTCGCGACCATCCACCCGTACGAGAACGGCAACGGCCGCACCGGGCGGGCCCTGATCCACACGGCCCTCGCGCGGCACGGCCTGACCGCCGGCCGCGTCCTGCCGATCTCCATGGCACTGCTGGCCCATGCGCGCGAATACGCCGCAGGACTCAGCGCCTACCGATGCGTCGGCGATCCCGAGAGCCCGGCGGCCGCGGCAGGAGTGGATGCGTGGATCCGGGTCTTTCTGGCCGGCACGCGTGACGCGGTCGCCGAGGCGCGGCGCTTCACCGACGAGCTGGCCCTGATGCGCCGTACCTGGCACGCCAAGCTCGCGCACCACAGGGAGAGCCAGGGGCGCCGCGGGCACCCCCGCAGGGGCGCGGCAGTGGCCGCACTGATGGAGCAGCTTCCGGGCGCACCGATCATCACGGCCAGGGCGGCGCAGGCACTCCTGGGCATCTCGTTCGTCTCGGCCTCGAACGCCCTGGAGGAACTGGCGGGAGCCGGAGTCGTGCAGGTGAAGGAAGTGGAGCGCGGCGCGCGAGCCTTCTTGGCCACCGACGTACTCGACTTGACCGGCAGGTCCGAGCGGCACCTGAACACGAAGTGGGATCTCCCCGAACTCGACGCCTGGGCCTGACCGCCCGCCTGGCGCACCCGTCCGCTCCGGCACGGCCACCCACGGGGCTTCCACTACGAGGGAGGTGTGCTGGGAGCGGGAGAACGCCTCACGACCTCTCCCCTCTCCGGATTCACAGACGTGCGGCGGCAGTTCTGGTCAGCAGCTTCGAGCGGAGGTACGCGGAGTACGCACGGGTCTTCTGCTCGACGAAGGCCCCGGTGCCAATGGCCGGGCTGGAACTGACTTCCAGCACGTACCACTGCCGGGTGAGCCGGTCCTGCACCAGATTGACCCCGGCGATCTCGCACTCCATCAGTTCGGCAGCCCGCACGGCCATTCGCAGAACGTCGGGCTCAAATGTCTCGACGTCGAACAGCGTCGCGTGCCCGCCCTGTTCCGTATTGGTGAGGTGCGAACCGTCGGTGCTGCAGCGGTGCATGAGGATCGGCACGTCCCTGCCGAAGACCAGGGTCCGGAAGGTCCCGTTGTGGGGAATGAACTGCTGCGCGAGGAAGGCGACCTTCGCGTGAGCGGGGTCCTCGACGTACCGCAGAAAATCGATCTCGGTCTCGATGAGGAAGTTCAGCCGCCCGCCCCCGGTGTTCATCGCCTTCAGCACGAAGGGCAGGCCGAGCCGGTTCGCGAGATCCTCGAACGAGTCGTTCAGCAGCCGCCGTGGAAGATGGACCGTGGCGGGCACCGGCAGCCCGTCCTGGGCGAGGACCATCAGCTGGTAGAGCTTGGTCGGCGCGTTGACCGCCGCCGCGTTGACCGCCGGCCGCCGCCGGTGCTTCAAGTACGCGGAAATGCAACCCAGCAGCGTCGCCGTCGGGCGGGGATACGACGCGATCTGTACCAGCCCGAACTCCGCCAGGTCCCGGCTTCCGACGGTCTCGTACACGCGAGTGCGGCCTGTCTCGACGGAGAACGCGATGTCCTCGATCCCACGGAAGACGGGAGTCACCTCGTCCCCGAGCTCCAGGCCGGCGGAGACCGCGCAGCCGGCCTGGAACACCTCACCGTTGACGACGAGAAGATCCCGACGACGATTTACCTCCTCCGGGTCAGCCACGCCTACTGGCCACCCTTCTGCTGGAAACCGGCGACCCACTCCTGGGGGTTCTCGATCTCGTTGAGGAGGTCCTCGACAGCGTCCATCATCCTGGCGGCCTCCGCCGAGACCTCCGAACCGCTCGCTGCGGTCTGCTCCCCGGCCTCTGCTGACGCAGCGTCCTCGCGGGAGTCCTCCTGACGGCGGTGCCCTGCCTGATGCTGCATGACTCAGCTCCCTGTCCCTGAGATGAAGGCGGCCGGCCACAGCGCGGCCACGGCGGTCCACCGGTACTACGGGTGGCCGTGAGAACGAGTTCATGCGCGGCTTCGGCTTCGAGCCAGTCGACCGCGGCGCGAAGTTGTCGAACTGGCCCGGTTGACCAGCAAGCGGGTACAGGCCGCCGAGTCCGAAAGCCAGGGCCAACGGACAACGTAGGTGTGTACTTGACGTGTCTCAGTGAAGGTGGACCAGTGTGAGCCTGTGACCTGGGTAGTTCAGTTTGAGTGAGACGTCACGAGCTAGACCGTCTCACTCAACGTGAGCTGTCGAGCGTGAGCATCCATGCGCTTGATCAGGGTTGCGTCCCTGGAGATGGTGTACGGGTTCGACCTGATCCGGGGGTTTGCTCCGGCTTCTGGCTGATGCCCGCATAGATGAACGGCCACCGGCTGATCTTCGAGATGTCGAAGCTCGAAGGAGATCAGCACGATGACCGCACCCGACAGTGTGCCCCTGCATGCCCTCGCCGAGGACAACCTCGCCGCGGCGAGTCCCGATCTGCTGCGCGCGATGGTCAAGACGTTCGCCGACGCGCTCATGTCCGCGGAGGCCGACGCCCTCTGCGGCGCCGAATACGGCCAGGTCAGCGACGATCGCGTCAACCACCGCAACGGCTACCGCCCGCGCGAGTGGGACACCAGGGCCGGCACGGTCGAACTGGCCATCCCCAAGCTGCGCCAGGGCAGTTACTTCCCGCACTGGCTCCTCGAACGGCGCCGCCGGGCCGAACAGGCCCTCATCTCGGTGGTCGCCACCGCCTACCTGCTCGGCGTCTCCACTCGCCGGGTCGAGAAGCTCGCGGAGTCCCTGGGAGTCACCCAGTTGTCGAAGTCCCAGGTCAGTGCGATGGCGAAGCACCTGGACGAGCAGGTCGCCGCCTTCCGCAACCGGCCGCTCGACGCCGGGCCTTACGCGTTCGTCTGGGTGGACGCGCTGACCCAGAAGGTCCGCGAGGGCGGCCGCATCATCAACGTCCACGCCCTGATCGCGGTCGGCGTGAATGCCGACGGCCACCGCGAGATCCTCGGCATCGACGTCGCCACCGCCGAGGACGGCGCCGGCTGGCTCGCCTTCCTGCGCTCGCTGATCGCCCGCGGCCTGTCCGGCGTCCAGCTCGTCGTCTCCGACGCCCACACCGGCCTGGTCGCCGCGATCGGCGCCGTCCTGCCGGGCGCCTCTTGGCAGCGATGCCGCACCCACTACGCCCGCAACCTGCTGAGCCAGGTTCCGAAGTCGGCCCAGCCATGGGTGGCCACGCTGCTGCGGACCGTCTTCGAACAGCCTGATGCCGACGCCGTCCGAGCCCAGATGCGGCACGTCCTGGACGCCCTTGAGGCCAAGTTTCCCAAGGCCGCAGCCCACTTGGACGCCGCCCAGCACGACCTGCTGGCGTTCACCGCCTTCCCGCGCGAGATCTGGCGGCAGATCTGGTCGAACAATCCGCAGGAGCGGCTGAACAAGGAAATCAGGCGTCGCACCGACGTGGTCGGCATCTTCCCCGACCGCACCGCCCTGATCCGCCTGGTCGGCGCAGTGCTGGCCGAGCAGAACGACGAGTGGACCGAGGCCCGCCGCTACATGGGCCGAGAACTCCTCGCCAAGGCCCGCCTCCACCCGATCGAGTCAGAAACCGACGACACAGCCCTGCCCACCGAACTCACCGCATAGCCTCAAAACGAGATCACCGAGCGGCCGTCGATACACCACTCCAGCGGACGTGACTGTCCCGTCTCATTAGATCTTGCAGAGACCGGGCCGCTGACCTGCGGGCTGACAGGTTGAGTCGAGACTCAGGACAGGTGGAACAAGGAGTCTCGGGAGGGCCGGGGACGGAGGCGAGTGCTCGTCTCACCGATCATGGCGAGGGAGGGCCGCCCTGAGCTGGACTCCGTCAGGATGGTGAGACTCCTGGTCCCATGATTCGCAGTGAAGGTGGCAGTTTCTGGACCACGCTGATGACCAACTTCGTGACTGAGGGCTGGCAGCACCAATTCCGTCGAGACTGGTCAGGAAGGCGACGAATCAGGTTCGTCCCATTTCCAGCCGGTTTCGGGGAACTGCTCGAGCAGGGCGGAGAGCGACATCGCCTGATGGATGGCGGATGACCAGTCCTGAGCGGAGACGTCGAGCAGGACCAGCGGCGGGGGTGTCTGCCGGAAGTCGTAGGTGAGCATTTCGCGGCTTCCGTCCCCGCCGATGACGACGCTCCCGGGGAAACGCTTCTGGAACTCGCCGGCCTCATTGACTTCGATGAGCTCTGCGATGGCGTTGATCATCAGGAAGTCGTCCGCAGGAAGGATGAACTGGTTCATGCTCCCTTCCGTGGCCAGGAAGTGTCGATAGTCCGCGGGGAATCGAACGCCGAAGTGGCGCTCGGCCTGCACGATCTTGTCGTCGTTCGAACTCATGGTGCCCATTCTGTCAAGGCCGGGGCGGCCCTGCCCGCACGAGGGTCGTAGCAGAGAAAAGTTGCTGCGGGGCGATGCCGAGCCGGTGTGCTGCCTCGGCCGGTAACTGGGGGTGGTCTCGCCAATAGGGCGCAGAGAACAGGCCGGTGAGAACGACGGCTTCCGGGTAGGTGGCCAGCTCGATCCGGGCCTCGGAGGGACGGAGGGGATCACCGAACGGGTCCTCGCCCAGCACGTCGAGTCGTTGGTTCCAGCGTTGCCGTAGGGACTCATCGCTGCTCTCGCTGTTGAACCACCTGGTCAGGCGGTCACGGGCCTCGGTGTAGGCCAGCGCGGTGGAGGGATGGGCGCCTCGCCGGACGATCCGCTGGTGCCGGAGGTTGGCCCGCAGGACCTCGGGCAGCCGTGTCAGGTCGTGCTGTTCATCGCCGAGGAGCCAGCGGTGATGCCGGTGGCAGACGCCTTCGTGGTGGGGCGTGCTGCGGACGACGAGACCGCGGATGTGCCGACGGGCCATGCAGAGGCGGCAGCCGGGGCGGCGCCGCGGTTCGACGACATCCTCGGTGGCGGACGACGGGAGCCGCCGGACCGGGTCGCCGATCCAGCCGAGCGGCGGCATCGCGCGGATCAGGGTGGACGTGCTCCGACCGGTCAGCACGGCGAGCCGGGAGAGCCCGGCTGGGGTCCAGTAGCCGACTCGGTTGTCGACGCGGCGGTGCTTCCGCGACGGACCGATCAGAGAGGAAAGGTAGCCGATGGTGAGGTGGTTGGCGTCGGCGAGCCGGTTCAGGTAGGAGCCGATGGTCTCGCGATGAACGGGCGGCGGCGCGAGCGGCAGGGTCCGCAGCCCGGCGGTCACGCGATGCGCGTTTCGCTGCGGATCCGTCGCCGGCGGGCGCGAGGGACGCTCTGCCGTTCCGCGCCCTCGTCCAGGTTGACCCGTTCCAGCGAGGCTTTGGTGATCTTCTCGCTGCCGTCGAGGATGGCGTCCAGGGCGGCCTCGCGGACGAGGTGGGACAGGCTGCCGATCATGCCGCCAGTGCGGTCGTGCAGGTAGGCACTCAGCTTCAGCAAGGTGCTCGGTCGGTGGGCGTGCAGTCGCAAGGATTCCTCCAGCGTCGCCACGAGCGATCGCCAGGAGTCGCGCTGATCACCGGTCTTGTGGCGGAAAGGGCTGGTGGGGATGAGGGTGTAGCGGCTGGCGATCTGGCCGCCCCGGCGGCCGGCGAACAGTCCGGTGCCCTCGACGTCGACTCCGGCCAGGACGAAGGTCGCCGGGATGCGTTCGGACAGGTACTTGATCTGGTCGGATGCCTCGGCACCGACCCGCGTACCGATGTCGAGATTGTGGAGCTCGTCGATGAGTACGAGTCGGCAGCCGAGGGTGCAGAGCAGGTCACAGACCTTGTTGGTGACCTCGACCTGGCTGAAGCGGGACGGCAGCGGCAGGCCGATGAACCGGGCGAACTCGATGGCCAGCATCTTCGGGGTGGCAGCGGGCGGGACGGTGACGTAGACGACCGGCAACGAGTCCGGCAGGACCTCGCCACGCTGTCGCCCGAGCTGTTCGAAGTTCTTGCCCAGCTGGGTGATGGCGGTGGTCTTCCCGGTCCCGGCGGGTCCCGAGACGATCAGTCCGCGGCGGGCGGAGTGCTGGTGCCGGTTGAGCAGGATGCGCTTGCGGCCGGTCGCGGCGACGTGGCGGATCGTCGGGGTGGAGACGATGACGAGTTGCGCGTGGTAGTCCTCCCTGGCCTGGTCGTAGGCGGTCCGTTCTGCTTCGGTGAGCCGTTGCAGGGCCGCCGGCGGCAGGACGGCCGGCGGAGTGGTGGTCTCCGCGACGAAGACGGCCCAGCCCTCCTTGCTCGTCAGCGGATGGTCGACGTCCTCGGGGTCAAAGAAGTACGTCACCAGCGGCTTCCGTCGGTGAAGGCGTCGAACACGCCGAACGGGATGACCTGAGCGATGTCTTCTTCGCCTTCCGGCTCCTCGTCCGTCTCCGGCTCGGGTTCGTGCCGGGCCTGCGGCAGGGCCTGGACGGCTGTCGCCGCTTTGGTGCGGGCGGCGATGCGGCGGTCCGGGCCGTTTCCGGCGCGGGTCAGCAGGTCGTCGATGACAGCGGCGATGGCGTCCTCTTCGGTGTCATCGGCTCCCTTGGCGGCCAGCACGGCTCTGGCATGGCGCCAGGTGAAGTCGGCGAACGGCGCGGAGACCGTGCCGAGCCGGGTCCAGGGAACGGTAATCCAGCCGCCGGCCCGGGTGTCGCGTACCCAGACGTGGGAGAGGTCGTAGGGGTCGTGGTGGACCTCCCAGAGGTTGCCCTTGGTGTCCACTCCGGACAGCTGGCGCCGGTAAGGGCCCAGTTCCCGGCAGTCGTAGGTGCGGTAATCGAGCGTGATGCCGTAGTCGTTGATCTTCCGCCACTCCGCCGGCAGCAGCTCGATGTAGTCGTCACCGCTGAGACAGACCGGCAGGTAGCCGGTGCGGGAGACGAGCATGGCGTAGACCTCGTTCGGCGAGAGTGCCTTGCCCGGCAGGAACGGACTGCGCAGAGAGTCATGGGGGCGGGTCTGCCACCGGGCGACGGCCCATTCGTGGAAGAGATCGGCGAGTTCCGCGATCGTCCAGACGGCCTGGACGTCGCGGCCGCGCCGGGTGGTGTCGGAGCCGACGTAGCCGGCGACGTGCTGGCAGAACAGGGTGTTGATGGACTCGAACGTCCGCTCCACGACGCCCTTGTCCGTCGGAGTGGCCGGCCGCGCGGGCTGGACGGAGATTCCCAGCGAACGGCAGGCCGCGACGAACGTGTCCGAGATGAAGACCTTGCCCCGGTCCACGGTGATCGTGTCCGGGACGATCACCGGACGTGCCGCAGCGTGCTCCAGGCGGGCATCGACACTCATCAACCGGGCGTGCGGGACCAGTGAGGCTGACATCCGCAGGGCGTCCGACCAGCCGGGCCGCATCGGTTCCGGCACCAGCATGCGTGCCAGCAGCAGCGCGGCGTCCACGGCCTTCGTCCCGGCCGGACGCAGGATCGCCGCGCAGATGGTGCGGGAGGCGACATCCACCGCGATCGTCAACTCGACCCGGCCCGTCACGCCGTCGTCCAAGACGGCCAGCACGTCCAGCGGGGTGGTGTCGATCTGCACCACCTCGCCGGGCCGGGCGGCCAGCGTCGGGGTGAACGGAGACTCCGGCCGCCCGGCCAAAGAACGCCGGGTCGTTGCCGCCCCAAAGCTGTGGCGTCCTTCGGACATCGACTTGAGCAGCCGGAAGTACGTGGCCCGCGACGGCAGCGGGACCGTGCCCTCCCCGTGCCGCTCGGCGACCAGCTTCTCGGCCTGCCGAATCACACGGGTGCGGGTTCCCGTCGACGAATCCTCCTGCGTGGCCAAGACCTCCAGCACCGCCTCGACCAGACGTCCGTCCACCCGCCCGGTGCCCGGTGCCATGGACAGCCTGGTAGCCCGGCGGTCCACCAGGCCCCACAACCCCTCGTCCCGCCACTTCGACCTCAACCGGAACAGCGTCCGTTCCGACACCTCGGTGCCCGACGCGGTCAGCTCGGCTGCCTTGGCCACCAGTCGTTCGTTCACGGTCCGCCACTGCGGGTCGTACTCGGGCCGGGGAACCGTTCCCTTGGGTGCATCCGGCGGGAGCCCGGTCTCTGCCTCGATCAGGTGCTTCTCGAAGAACCGGGCCTTGCGCAGGGCCACTTCGGGAACCGTGTCCAGCAGGCCGAAGGGCGGCAGTCCTGGTGTGGGGGTCGTGGAGTCCAGCAGCTCGAACCCGTCCGATGCCATCAGGTGGGCGAACATCACCATGCTCGCGGTGTTGTGCTCGTCGACCAGACGGACGGTCGTGCCCGACAGGCCCACCACCGTTTGGACCCGCTCCTCGAACCGGACCCGGTCGCCCACCCGCAGCACACCCCGCGGCCGCTCGTGCTCCGGCATCAACCCTCCACCGGGCAGACCAGGGAGTAATCGCCCAAGAGACGCGACAGATCCGTTCCAAGGCGCCCGCACCACAGCAGATGGAAGACGACCGGCAGCACCCGGATCGGGTCTCCGACCTGGGCAGCTTGCCCCACCAGGGGGCCGGGAACCGCGAAGGCGGCCTCCACGGCCTCCGTCAACCCGGCCCTGCCGAAGCGCGGATGGCGGAACCCGGCGAGCCACCGCAGGTTCGCCACCCGCACCCGGTCGATCTCTCCCACGAGCCGGTAGTCCCACCCCACCGCCTCGCACGCAGCCCGCGTACCGGCGAACTTGGCCAGGTCCCGCGGCTTGCGTCGGCCCTCCGGCCGGCAGTCCACCACGACAGCCGAGCCATCGGCTCGACGCGCGAAGTAGTCCGGCGCGTGCGACAGCCGTCCCCCCTCCGCCGACGTCCAGAACAGCCAGAACGGCTGCGACGAGAACCCGGCTACACACGGGTCGAAATCCATCGAGATCGCGTGATCCCGCTCCAGCCACGACTCGAACCCCACATGCCGCAGCATCGTGGCCGCCCAGTACAAGCCCGGAAAGTGCCGCTGCCCCCGGTACGACGGGAACTCCCGCACCGGAACGACCTCCTCGAAGGCCACCTCAACCACGTTCCTCAGCGGCCGGCGCACCTCGACGCCCTCCCGGACCCAGGCCACGTCGAAACCGGCCGCCCTGTCCCTGCCGCTCAGCGGCTCCCCCTCATCGTCCACACCAGGACGATGTCCACTGGATTGCGACAAGCCACGTACAACGAGACAAGAGCCACCCCAAAGCGGGACGTGGTCTCACTCAAACCTGTCTCGGCCTTCGTCCCGCAAGGTCGGCGCACAGATCAATGCGACAAGCCACGGTTCGATGCGACGGGACAGTGACCTCGACAGATGGCCAAGGTTGACTGAGACAGACAACCAGATGGTTCAGATAGACCGAGACTGGCTCACCTTCAGCGAGACACGTCAGTACTGACGAACAGGAAAAAATGGGCGTCTCTGGAGAAACGCGAAGCCCAGGAAGGCCCCTCAGAGCGCCGAACTCCACAAGGGCGGTGTTAGATCGATCCAGGACCGCCCGACCGGCCGCCTGCAGGCCGCACAGCCGCTTTTCATCAGCCGAGGTGGCGTCAAAAGGAGCCCGTGGCCCGGGAACCGGCGCTGTCTTTGATGATCCGCGGCGTCCTCGTCCGTACCGTCGACGACTCCGGCCTCCTCATGGAGGCGGGCGAAGCCGTGGCCGCCGCCGCGCTGATCGCGGCGCAGTGCCCCGGCGGCGAGCCCGTCGACGTGCCGTATGGCCCCAGGGCCTCCATGCCCGGCTTTCCGCCCGACCTTCGCGAGCTGGCCGACGAGGCCCTCGCCCGGATCGTCGACGACGAGTCCGGGCCGGACTCGAAGTGGGTCGACCCGGCTGGCCGAAGGCGCTGGCGCGGACGATCCACCGTCTCCGCGCCGTACTCGCTCCGCCGTCGCCCACCATCCCGCTCCTCGACATCGAAGCATGACCCAGCGGTACTCGGCACCGTCGCTGCCGCGGCCCTGCTGACCGCAGGCCACACCACCAGTGCCGACACAGCTCACGCGGTGCCGGATTCCACGGGCGACACTGGCCGGACCACGGTGCTGCCCGTTCCGCCTGCCGACGCGAACCTGCGTGCCGCGGCGGCCTCTTCGTCCGTGTCGCCGTATGCACGGTCCACGCACCAGTCGACCGGCGTCAGCGCCCAGCTCAACGGCCTGCTCAGGCAACTGCTGCGGCAGAAGGAAGGGCGGGACGCCGAACCATCGGCCTGTGTCATCGACGCCCAGAGCGACAAGACCTCCACCAGCGTCCCCGCCTCCAGCCAGGGCCTCGACGCCGGAAAGAAGATCGTCGGGAGGAAGCGGAGCGTCGTCACCGACGCGACTCCTGCTGGCCGTGCTGGTCACCGTAGCAAGCCACCTCATGGCCCGCCGCCCCACTGGCGAGAACACCATCTCCCGGTGCGACCCGACACCCCAGACCAAACAGCAGATTCCGCGACGTAACAATGGGAGAAAGCAACCCCTGAGCGCAGTATGGCTCACTCATGCCATGCTGCGGCAGCCGCCGATCATTACCCGGTAATGGCCGCCTCAGCCCGCCGCCGACCCCGCCCTCGTCATTGCCGGGTAATAACGCTCAGGCCGTGCAGAGCAAGCGCAGACTGCCAGGTGTCGTGGATCCGCAGGTTGGGGGAGAGGGGCCGCAGGGCACGGTCGACCAGCTCGTTCGTATAAAGCCAGCGGGGGGCCTCCAGCGTCGGCCGGCACCTCCGCATCAAGCCGCCGCCCCCGCCCACTGTCCTCACTGCGGCCACACCAGCCGCTACCCGCCACCTTCGTCGCATCCCCTCGCCAGGACGAGCGGGCCTGCCTCGGGCAGCGTCGCAGCCGCCCGAGGCAGCGCAGGATCTTCCCAGTCTGCGGCGTACGCGATATGTGCGCCATCCGTACGGTATATGGAATAGGTGTGGTCCGGAGGTGCTCCATGTCTGAGTTGTTCGACGCGTTTGGACGCGCTGCTCGCGTCCCGTGCTCCCAGACCGAGTCCTCGCCCCAATACATCCACCGGCCGGGCAGTGGGTTGGGCCCGTCCCGGCCCGCGTGCCACACGACGAAGGCGATCACCGCCACCAGCGGGGTGACGGCCAGAACGGCCAGCCTGTCACGCGCCCGCGTCTCCCGAGGCCAGTAGCGGAACGCCCCGAGTCGACAGGGCTCGGCCGACCAGCCAGGCCGCCACCACCAGGACGTAGACCAGACCGGCGATGAACGGCAGGAACACCACTGCCAGGAGGGTGCGGCCCAGCACGTCGCCCTTGTCCTGTCGGAACATGCCCGCACCCACGTCGTCGCGACCGGTATACCCGTCCCGCCGCCGGTGACACCGCGGCGGAAGGGCGGCACCGCGCGCAGGTGCGCGCCCCGAAGGCCGCGTATGCCTGTCAGTCCAGGACCGCGGTGGCCTCGATCTCGACCAGATGCTCGGGTACGTCCAGCGCCGCGACACCCAGCAGTGTGGCCGGCGGCACCGGCGTGACACCCAGTCGGGCGGCGGCGCGGGTGATTCCCTCCATCAGTGAGGGCATCTTGTCAGGTGTCCAGTCGACGACGTGGACGTTCAGCTTCGCTACATTGGCGAAGCTGCCGCCGGCTTCCGCGAGGGCCGTGCCGATGTTGAGATAGCACTGCTCGACCTGTGCGGCGAGGTCTCCCTCACCGACGGTGACGCCTTCCGCGTCCCAGGCCACCTGCCCGGCGACGAAGACCAGCTTCGTGCCCGTCGCGATCGCCACCTGCCGGTAGGCGCCGATCTCCGGCAGACCCTCGGGGTTCATCAGTGTGATGGCCATACTGCAGCCTCCTCGGTCGGGTGGCCCTCGACACTCTTCCGCCGAGAACCGCACAGTCACTTGTGGTTACCCAGAAACCGTAGGAGAGTGTCCGCTGATAAGGAAGAACGCACTTTTCCGTGACTAGGGAACCTGATGGGAACCAGACAGTTCAACGGCTCGGCAGAGGACGCAGACCTGAGGCGCGCGGACTCCCTGGCGCGGGAGATCTTCTCGGACGTCGCCAACAAATGGGCCCTCCTGATCATCGAAGCCGTGGGGGACGACACCCGGCGCTTCAGCGAACTGCGCGACGCCGTCCAGGGCATCAGCCACAAGATGCTCACCCAGAACCTGCGGATGCTGGAGCGCTACGGCCTCATCGAACGGACCGTCCATCCCACCATGCCGCCGCGGGTCGAGTACACCCTCACCGAACCGGGCCAAGCCCTGCGCGTCACCATCGACGGCCTGTGCGCCTGGACCCACCGGTACCTGGGCGACATCGAGGCCTCCCGACACCGCTTCGAGGCCGGGACGGGTGGTGACGAAGGGTGACGACCGTCGTCGGCATGGTGTGCGACCACGGGGAGCGCGGTCCGAGCCTGGAGATGGCGCTGACCCGAATCCGCCGAACCGCCCCGAGGGCGCGGCTGGTTCTGCTCTCCGCGGTCCTGCCCAATGGCGGTGACATCGCCCACTGGCTGGACCCCGCCGCCCAAGGGGCGAACCACGCGAAGTTCGACTGGTCGCCGTCCCAGCTGCGCACCGGCGTGTTCTCCTGGTGGGGCCAGGAGACGCACGGCAGAGCGGCGGCATCCAGTACGGCACCGCCAGCGGAGTCGACTTCTTCGTACCGAAGGTGTTGACCCGTCATCTGGCTCGAACCCGGCTGTTCCCGCGCGACGCCAAGGACATCACGGCCGCGCTGGCACTGCACTTCGAACGGCTCGGACCGGTGCTGATCTCCGCGACGCAGCCAGGTCACGCGGAGGCCGCCGCGCCGCGCCCTGCAAACGGCGCTGAAGAAGACTGGGAACTCCGTGCTCGGAGCAGATTCCACCAGTGACGAGCAACTGCGGAAGCTGAGCGAACAGCGCTTGGCGCTCTGGACAAGGATCACCGAGCACCTCGGTGGGGAGCACGAGCTCGCCACGATGGTGCTGCCGGGCTTCACCTACCGGTACGGCGCCATCCCGCAGGCCGTCCGCCACCTGCTCGAGCGTGCCTACCGCGACGGCGTATGCGAGTACTGTGCGCCACCAGCACCGCCTCCCAGGGCATGAACCTCCCCTTCAAGACCGTCCTGGTGCACAGCACGTGGCGCGATAAGGAGCAGAGCGGCGTCCGGGAGTTCTGGAACACCGCGGGCCGTCCCTCTCTGACAGCCTTGGCTGAGACGCCCGCTTTGCCGGGTCAGGCTGGAAGGGCGAGACAGGAGTACACCCCGGCATGGCCAGCACCCCCCGTAGCTCCGGATCGGATCCGGCGCCCCGCCCGAAGCGGCGGACCTTCTCCGCGCAGTACAAGCTGCGGATCGTTGCCGAGTACGACGCCGCCCCGACCGGGGAGAAGGGTGCGATCCTGCGGCGTGAGCGGCTGTACCACTCGCACGTGATCGAGTGTGGCGCCAGGCCCGCGACACCGGCGCCCTGGACGCCCTGACCGACCAGCGGACCTCTCCGGTCCGGCCGAAGAAGGCGGCCGAGCAGGCCGAGCTGGAGCGACTGCGCAAGAAGGTCGCCCGGCTGGAGAAGGACCTGGCCCGCCGGGACGCGGCCCTCGAAGTCATGGGAAAAGCCAACGCGCTCTTGGAACTACTCTCCGAGAGCGCGGACTGAAGCACGCCGCCGCACCGCTGATCGACGAAGCTTTCGCGGGTGTCCAGGGGCAGTTGGGGACCACGGCGGCCTGCCGGCTGACCGGACGCTCGCGTGCCACCCACTACCGCCACCTCAGCCCGAAACCGAAGCCCGCACCGCCCCCAAGACCCACGCCCGCCTCGGCCCTCTCACCGGCCGAGCGGGCCGCGATCCTGGCACTGCTGAACAGGCCGCAGTACGCCGACCTGCCACCCGCCCAGGTCTGGGCACGTGAGCTGGACGCCGGGAACTACTGGTGTTCACAGCGGACGATGTACCGGATCCTGTCCGCCGCGGGCCAGAACGGCGAACGCCGCCGCCAGGCCACCCACCCGAGCTGCCCGGCCCGAAGGCGACGACTCCCGGCTGGGGGCTCCGGGTCGTCGAGGGGCAGGACGCCCTCTACGCGGTCGAGCCTGGACAGCTATCGGAGGAGGAAGAGGTCAAGAACGGCCTGCGGGCGCTCTATTGGAGCACGGACGGTGGCCGCAGCTGGACGCGCGTGTGGACGTATCGCCCCGGACAGGAGCCCTTGTCCATACTCGGGGACCCCGTGGTCGCCATGGACGGGAGCCTGACGATACATGGTGAGCGCGGTGTCTACCGCAGCACGGACGGCGGTCGCAGCTTCCGCAGGACAGCCGGCACCGGCCAGCCCGGAGCGCCGCATCGGACCCCGATCGGCTATCTCGGCACCGGCCCCGGCCAGGGCTCGTACGCGGTCTCCGCCGATGGCATCCAGTGGCGCAACTTCACCCTTGGAAGCTGAAGGCCTGACGCCACCACGGTCGGGGGCCGGGGAGTGCGCGGGGTCCCGGACCAGTGTGCAACCGTGCAACCAGGCGCGGGCACGGCTGTCATCTCTATGAGAGGTGGAGGGGAGCTGATGGGTGCTGTACGGATTTTGCTGCCAGTGCCGCGGATGCTGGCCGGGGTCAGCGTGCGGCGGGTGGACTTTGCTCGGGCGGCGTTGCTTGCGCCGCCTGACGCCTGGGCGGGTGATGATGGTGCAACGGCCGGCGGTGCAGCGGCTGGTATGGGCCGAGGAGGCCGTCGCCGTGTGCCGCGCCCTCGTCACCGGCGGGGCGCCCCCGCCAGAGTCACCGGGATGGCCTGGCGCGTGCACTGGGCCTGTACGCCACCGGGCTGCTCGTGACCGGCAGGTCTCGGGAGGCGCTCGCCGCGGCGGATGAGTCCCTGGCTGTCCCCGGCGCCCGTATGTCCCCGACGCAGAGCGCCTACGCCCTCTTCGTCCGCGCGCTGGCCTTGATGGGGGTGAATCTTCGTCGTCAGCCCACCGGGAACGCCCCCAGGACCTCATCCGGGCGAGGAGCGGCGGGGCCATTTCGTTTGCCTGGCACCCGAGGGGCACGCTTGCGGGCCCCGGCCACATGCTGGTGGGCACGGCAGACGGTGGAATCCACGCCCCGGTCTGCAGGGCCCGCAGGAGCGTCTCCCAGGTGCCATCCGCCGAACATCGGCGGTGACGGTCGTACACCGTCTGTCACTTCCCGAACCGCGACGGCAGATCACGCCAGGGGATCCCCGTCCGGAGACGAAACAGGGTCCCGTTGATCACTCTGCGATGGCACTTCCACCGTCCGCCACGACCGACGTCCTTCGGCAAATAGCGTCAGGTCGTCACCAGACCCGTCAGACACCACCTGGCGCGCCCTCGAGCCTTGCTCGACACCCACGCGCCGAGCAACTCGCCAGGGCAATCGATAAGGGCCCGCCACCGGTCACGTCTGCTGGAGTGGTGTATCGACGGCCACTCGGTGATCTCGTTTTGAGGCTATGCGGTGAGTTCGGTGGGCAGGGCTGTGTCGTCGGTTTCTGACTCGATCGGGTGGAGGCGGGCCTTGGCGAGGAGTTCTCGGCCCATGTAGCGGCGGGCCTCGGTCCACTCGTCGTTCTGCTCGGCCAGCACCGCGCCGACCAGGCGGATCAGGGCGGTGCGGTCGGGGAAGATCCCGACCACGTCGGTGCGACGCCTGATTTCCTTGTTCAGCCGCTTCTGCGGATTGTTCGACCAGATCTGCCGCCAGATCTCGCGCGGGAAGGCGGTGAACGCCAGCAGGTCGTGCTGGGCGGCGTCCAAGTGGGCTGCGGCCTTGGGAAACTTGGCCTCAAGGGCGTCCAGGACGTGCCGCATCTGAGCCTGGACGGCGTCGGCATCAGGCTGTTCGAAGACGGTCCGCAGCAGCGTGGCCACCCATGGCTGGGCCGACTTCGGAACCTGGCTCAGCAGGTTGCGGGCGTAGTGGGTGCGGCATCGCTGCCAAGAGGCGCCCGGCAGGACGGCGCCGATCGCGGCGACCAGGCCGGTGTGGGCGTCGGAGACGACGAGCTGGACGCCGGACAGGCCGCGGGCGATCAGCGAGCGCAGGAAGGCGAGCCAGCCGGCGCCGTCCTCGGCGGTGGCGACGTCGATGCCGAGGATCTCGCGGTGGCCGTCGGCGTTGACGCCGACCGCGATCAGGGCGTGGACGTTGATGATGCGGCCGCCCTCGCGGACCTTCTGGGTGAGCGCGTCCACCCAGACGAATGCGTAAGGCCCGGCGTCGAGCGGCCGGTTGCGGAAGGCGGCGACCTGCTCGTCCAGGTGCTTCGCCATCGCACTGACCTGGGACTTCGACAACTGGGTGACTCCCAGGGACTCCGCGAGCTTCTCGACCCGGCGAGTGGAGACGCCGAGCAGGTAGGCGGTGGCGACCACCGAGATGAGGGCCTGTTCGGCCCGGCGGCGCCGTTCGAGGAGCCAGTGCGGGAAGTAACTGCCCTGGCGCAGCTTGGGGATGGCCAGTTCGACCGTGCCGGCCCTGGTGTCCCACTCGCGCGGGCGGTAGCCGTTGCGGTGGTTGACGCGTTCGTCGCTGACCTGGCCGTATTCGGCATTGCAGAGGGCGTCGGCCTCCGCGGACATGAGCGCGTCGGCGAACGTCTTGACCATCGCGCGCAGCAGATCGGGACTCGCCGCGGCGAGGTTGTCCTCGGCGAGGGCATGCAGGGGCACACTGTCGGGTGCGGTCATCGTGCTGATCTCCTTCGAGCTTCGACATCTCGAAGATCAGCCGGTGGCCGTTCATCTATGCGGGCATCAACCAGAAGCCGGAGCAAACCCCCGGATCAGGTCGAACCCGTACACCATCTCCAGGGACGCAACCCCGCCACCAAGGCGGTGACAACAAGCCTGCCCTGGTGACAACTATCGTGCTTCGGGTGCGACACGAGGTCGCTCCCTGTGAGTGAGTAAGACCCAACGAAGGGGGAGAAAACCTGGTCGAACTCCGAGTCTGTATCCGGACTCGTCCCCGCGCTCACATGCGTCGTTGGCAACGGCGGGGTGTGGAGCTGAGCGTTCAAGCCCAAGGGCACCCCGGCCATCGGAGAGCCACAGGCGAGGGGAAGGCTGGACGGGCGAACGAGAGTGAACCCCTTGATGAAGCTCCGTGACGATAAGACTGCGCGATGGCATACGGACGGCAGTCACAGGACCCAGTGCTGCGAGGCACCAGGCGAACCTGGATCCGAAGTCCAGGCAACGGATACCGCTGGTCCCGGAGTTGAGGGGGCGCCCACCCCAGCCGCATCTCAAGGGTGCGGAACGTGGCAACCCCGTCGAGGTCCAGACAGCACGGCCGTCTGGTAGGCCGACCGCAAGGGAGGCTCAACTCCTCGGCGGGCGAAGGAAGACCCAAGAAGCGAACGCCGGTAGGCCGAAAGGCCAGGGGAAACCCGGGACCGCTGGAACCTTCGTCCAGCCCGGAACAACCTGCCGGATACGGGCCCCGGTGGCCCGGCCCGAAAGGGAGCCCACGTGGGTCTGGTGAGCCTGTGAAGGCTCTCTGCAAGGACGTCAGAACCGATGGACAAGTTAGGTACTGGGGGCGCGAAGTGGGGGCAGCGGTCACGGCCGGTCTCTCGGCGGCCGTGGTGAACGGACCTGAGGACGGAACCCTCGACTGGCACGGCATCGGCTGGGCCGAGTGTGAGGACAACGTACGGCGGCTGCGGCAGAGGATCTTCAAGGCGACGCAGGCCGGGGATCTGAAGAAGGTCCGCAACCTGCAGAAGCTCATGCTGCGAAGCCGCAGCAACACGCTGGTCAGCGTGAAGCGAGTGACGCAGTTGAGTGGTGGCCGCGAGACCGCCGGCATCGACGGGGAACGAGCCCTGACCCCTCAGGCGAGGGGCAGGCTGGCGGCCGAGATCCATCGGTCGTCGAAGCCCTGGAGAGCCCGGCCGGTCAAGCGAGTGTTCATCCCGAAGGTGAACGGAAAGCAGCGGCCGCTCGGTATCCCGGTCATCCGTGACCGGGTACTCCAGGCGCGCGTGAAAAACGCGCTGGAGCCCGAGTGGGAGTCACGGTTCGAGCCGAGGTCGTACGGCTTCCGGCCGGGCCGCAGCTGCCAGGACGCGATCACAGCGATCTTCTGGACGGTGAAGGGCAAGGCCCCGAAGCGTCTATGGGTGCTGGACGCGGACCTGGCAGCGGCGTTTGACCGCATCGACCACGACCACCTGATGGCCTCCGTCGGACAGTTCCCCGCCAGGGACCTGATCCGGGACTGGCTGAAGGCCGGTGTGGTCGACCGCGGCCGGTTCGCACCGACCGATGAGGGAACTCCTCAGGGCGGTGTGATCAGCCCGTTGCTGCTGAACATCGCTCTTCACGGGATGGAAGAGGCCGCCGGGTGCGAATACAAGGTGGTCCGGCCTGGGCGCGAGCCCGGCGCGGCACCGGGCACTCCGGTGCTGGTGAGGTATGCCGACGATTTCGTCGTGCTCTGCCACGACGAGGACGAGGCGAACCGGGTCAGATCCCGGCTGGAGGACTGGCTGGAGCCGAGGGGTCTTCGCTTCAACGACGAGAAGACCAAGATCATCCCCCTCTCCGAGGGGTTTGACTTCCTGGGGTTCACGGTCCGCCGGACAGGCGGGAAGCTGATCACCAAACCGAGCACGGCGGCCTGCAAGAGGCTCCGGGCGCGGCTGCGGACCGAGGTGAAGGCCCTGCACGGGGCCAACGCCGAGGCAGTCCTGCGCAGGCTCGTCCCGATCGTTCGCGGTTGGGCGGCCTACTACCGGGCGGTGGCGTCCACGACGACCTTCGCGTCGTTGGACCATTACCTGTGGGGCCTGCTCCAGCGCTGGGGCAGGCGTCGCCACCGGAAGAAGTCGGGGCACTGGGTCGTGGACCGGTACTTCGGCAGGTTCCACCCGTCCAGGAACGACAGGTGGGTGTTCGGCGACCGCGACAGCGGGGCCTTCCTCCCCAAGTTCTCCTGGACCGGCATCGTCCGCCACTACCCGGTCAAGGGCGCGGCGTCTCTGGACGACCCCGCCCTGGCCGAATACTGGCGGGAGCGCCGTCGCCGGAAGACGCCGCCGCCGATGGACAAGACCAGTCTCGTCCTGGCGGTGCGGCAGCGGGGACTATGCCCCCTCTGCAAGCAGGCGTTGATTGCCGGGGCCGACGGGACGACGGCGCGGAACTGAGCACTTCAGTTGGCGGAACTCGCCAGGTACGGCGCTCGGGGCACCGGGGCGTGGTCCTGCCGGTGTCGACGCGCTCGCGACGCGAGCTCGACCTGTTGGGCAAGACGCCACTAGCTTGATCTTTAACGTCCGGCGTCGAATGGTGCGTCGAACTTGATCACTCGGTTCGGTATCCGGCGTACACGGAAGCGGCCTTCGTCTGAAC
>NZ_JBSFHO010000053.1:0-27447 GCF_053597075.1 Streptomyces sp. NPDC001514 | reverse complement strand
GCCGGGGCAGCAGGCGCGGCCGGAGCCGGAGCCGGGGCCGGGGCCGGGGCCGCGGGGGCGGCCGGAGCAGCCGGAGCGGCACCCGGGGCACCGATCACGGCGAGCTTCGCGCCGACCTCGGCGGTCTCGTCCTCGCCGACCACGATCTCGAGCAGCACGCCGGAGGCGGGCGCCGGGATCTCGGTGTCGACCTTGTCCGTGGAGACCTCGAGCAGCGGCTCGTCCTCGGCGACCTCCTCGCCGACCTGCTTCAGCCAGCGGGTGACGGTGCCCTCGGTGACCGACTCGCCCAGCGCGGGCAGGACGACGTCGGTGCCCTGGGCGCCACCGGCAGGGGCGGCGGCGGGGGCCGGGGCGGCCGGAGCCGCGGGGGCCTCGGCAACAGGGGCCGGGGCGGCAGGCGCGGCCGGAGCCGCGGGGGCCTCGGCAGCAGCGGCGGCCGGGGCCGGGGCGGCAGCGGGCGCGCCCGTGCCGTCGTCGATGACGGCCAGCTCGGCGCCGACCTCGACGGTCTCGTCCTCGGCGACCTTGATGGAGGACAGGACGCCGGAGGCGGGCGCGGGGATCTCGGTGTCGACCTTGTCGGTCGACACCTCGAGCAGCGGCTCGTCGGCCTCGACGCGCTCGCCCTCGGCCTTCAGCCAGCGGGTGACGGTGCCCTCGGTGACGCTCTCGCCGAGCGCCGGAAGGGTTACGGAAACCGGCATGGTTTCGGTTGCTCCTTACGAATGTGCGGTAGTGGTCGTCGTCGCGCCCGTTACTGCGCTGTCCGGGGGCGGACCCCCGGACACCCAGAATCAGTCGTGGGAGTGCAGCGGCTTGCCCGCCAGGGCGAGATGCGCTTCGCCGAGCGCCTCGTTCTGCGTCGGGTGCGCGTGGATGAGCTGCGCGACCTCGGCCGGCAGAGCCTCCCAGTTGTAGATCAGCTGAGCCTCACCCACCTGCTCGCCCATACGGTCACCGACCATGTGGACGCCGACCACGGCACCGTCCTTGACCTGGACGAGCTTGATCTCGCCCGCGGTCTTGAGGATCTTGCTCTTGCCGTTGCCCGCGAGGTTGTACTTCAGAGCGACGACCTTGTCCGCGCCGTAGATCTCCTTGGCCTTGGCCTCGGTGATACCGACGGAGGCGACCTCCGGGTGGCAGTACGTCACCCGCGGCACGCCGTCGTAGTCGATCGGGACGGTCTTCAGACCGGCCAGACGCTCCGCCACCAGGATGCCCTCGGCGAAGCCGACGTGCGCGAGCTGGAGGGTCGGGACGAGGTCACCGACGGCCGAGATGGTCGGCACGTTGGTCTGCATGTACTCGTCGACGAGGACGTAGCCGCGCTCCATGGCGACCCCGGCCTCCTCGTAGCCCAGGCCCTGTGAGACGGGGCCGCGGCCGACGGCGACCAGCAGCACCTCGGCCTCGAAGGTCTTGCCGTCGGCGAGGGTGACCCGCACACCGTCCTGCGTGTACTCGGCCTTCTCGAAGAAGGTGCCGAGGTTGAACTTGATGCCGCGCTTGCGGAAGGCGCGCTCAAGAAGCTTCGAGCTGTTCTCGTCCTCGACCGGGACGAGGTGCTTCAGGGCCTCGATGATCGTGATGTCGGTGCCGAAGGACTTCCACGCGGAGGCGAACTCGACGCCGATGACGCCGCCGCCCAGCACGATCGCGGACTTCGGCACCCGGTCCAGGACCAGCGCGTGGTCGGAGGAGATGATGCGGTTGCCGTCGATGGTCAGACCCGGCAGCGACTTCGGCACGGAGCCGGTGGCGAGCAGGACGTGGCGGCCCTCGACGCGGCGGCCGTTGACGTCGACCGAGGTGGGGGACGACAGCCGGCCCTCACCCTCGATGTACGTCACCTTGCGGGAGGCGATCAGACCCTGCAGGCCCTTGTACAGCCCGGAGATCACCTCGTCCTTGTACTTGTGGACGGCCGGGACGTCGATGCCCTCGAAGCTGGCCTTGACGCCGAACTGCTCACTCTCACGGGCCTGGTCGGCGATCTCACCCGCGTGCAGCAGAGCCTTGGTGGGAATGCATCCACGGTGCAGGCAGGTGCCGCCGACCTTGTCCTTCTCGATCAGGGCGACGTCCAGGCCCAGCTGCGCTCCGCGCAGTGCCGCGGCGTAACCGCCGCTACCACCGCCGAGGATCACTAGGTCGAAAACGGTGCTGGCGTCGTTCGCCACGTCACGTCCTCCATGCATGTGCGCCGGGCGCCGGTCGTCCGTGACCGCGCGGCGGCTGGTGTTCGGCCGCTTGTCTTCGGCCCTGTGGTGGGGGCCCTGTCCTGCCGAGAACCCATCTTCGCACTTGTTGACGGAAGGCGGGACGCGGGGCCGGGGTCCGGGACGGCGGTTCTGCCGTCCCCCGCGGTTACTCGTCCGTACGAACCTACGGATTCCGTTGAAGGCACAACGGCCCCGGGGTATTCCCGGGGCCGTGCTCAGGCGCGGGCGGGCGGCTCCGCCGGAGCGGCCCGCCCGCGCCCGTTGCCTCACATCAGCCCAGGTCACCCGAGGCGGTGCGCTCGGCGAGCTTCACCAGGGTGCGGACCGCGGAGCCGGTGCCGCCCTTCGGTGTGTAGCCGTAGGGGCCGCCCTCGTTGAAGGCCGGGCCGGCGATGTCCAGGTGGGCCCAGGTGATGCCCTCGCCGATGAACTCCTTCAGGAACAGACCGGCGACCAGGCCGCCGCCCATCCGGTCGCCCATGTTCGCGATGTCGGCGGTGGGCGAGTCCATGCCCTTGCGCAGGTCGGCCGGGAGCGGCATGGGCCAGGAGTCCTCGCCCACCTCCTCGGCGATCTCGTGGACCGCCGTGCGGAACGCGTCGTCGTTGGCCATGACGCCGAACCTGCGGTGGCCCAGCGCCAGCACCATCGCGCCGGTCAGGGTCGCCACGTCCACGATCGCGTCGGGGTTCTCCTCGCACGCCCTGGTGAGCGCGTCGGCCAGCACGAGGCGGCCCTCGGCGTCGGTGTTCAACACCTCCACCGTCTTGCCGCTGTACATGCGCAGGACGTCGCCCGGGCGGGTGGCCGTGCCGGACGGCATGTTCTCGGCGAGCGCCAGCCAGCCGGTGACATTGACCTCCAGGCCGAGGCGGGCGGCGGTGACGACGGCGGCGAAGACCGCGGCGGCGCCGCTCATGTCGCACTTCATCGTCTCGTTGTGGCCGGCCGGCTTCAGCGAGATGCCGCCCGAGTCGTACGTGATGCCCTTGCCGACCAGGGCCAGGGTCTTCTGCGCCTTCGGGTGCGTGTAGCCGAGACGGACCAGGCGCGGGCCGTGCGCCGCACCCTGGCCGACGCCCAGGAGGCCGCCGTACCCGCCCTTGGCGAGCGCCTTCTCGTCGAGCACCTGCACCTTGATGCCGTGCTCCTTGCCGGCGGCGGTGGCGACGGCGGCGAACGACTCGGGGAACAGGTCGTTCGGCGGGGTGTTGATCAGGTCACGGGCGCGGTTGACCTCCTCGGTCAGCGCGATCGCCCGCTCCGCCGCGGCCTTGTACGCCTTGTCGCGCGGCTTGGCGCCGAGCAGGGCGACCTCGGCCAGCGGCTGCTTCCTGCCGTTGTCGTTCTTCTCGCCCTTCGCGCCCTTGCCGTTGCCGCCGTCCTGGTACGCGGTGAAGGCGTACGCGCCGAGCAGCGCGCCCTCCGCGATGGCCTCGACGTCCTCGGACGCCTCGACGGGCAGCGCGAACGCGGCCTTCTTCGTACCGGCCAGCGCACGGGCGGCGGATCCGGCGGCGCGCCGCAGCGACTCCGCCGTGTACGCCTCGTCCTTCTCCGGGGCCGGACCGAGACCGACCGCCACGACGACCGGGGCCTTCAGGCCCGACGGCGCGGGCAGCTTGGTCACCTCGCCCTCGGCACCCGAGGCGCCGAGGGTCTCCAGGACGGTGGCGAGCTTTCCGTCGAACGCCTTGTCCACGGCCTCGGCGCCGGGCGCGACGACCGGGCCCTTGGCGCCCTTCGCGACGCCGACGACGATCGCGTCGGCGCGCAGCGTCGCAGCGCCGGCAGTGCTGAGAGTGAGAGCAGTCACGGTGGTGAAATCTCGCTTCCGTTGAGTTCCATGGCCGAGGGGGTGGGGTCGGCCGTGCCCGGCGCATCGTAAAACGGGCGAGTCGGAGCGCCGGAACGAGCCTACGCGCGCCTGCGATGTTCGCTCACGCCAGCGGCGGTTCACCCGTCAGTGGTGTCTCCGACACGTTTGCCGCGCGGATTGTGAGTCCTGCGTCACACTCGGGGCAAATGCGCAAGGGAGCAAGTGGCTGCTTTGCATGATTTCCACAGGTCCTCCGCGGAATCTCCGCATGGGAGGCCGCGAGGGGTGGGGGGTGCGCGATGGCGTACGGAATCAGTACGGGCAGGCTCGGCGGCAGGACGGTGGTCGCGCTCGCCGCGTCCGCGCTCTTGGCGGCGGTGCTGCCCGCGTCGGCCGCGGCCGCCGCCGACCCGGTGCCGCGGATCGACCTGAAGGTGCTCGTGGTGGACGACGGCGGTGCCGCCGTGGCCGCGGTCACCTCCGAGCTGCGGAGCACCGGAGTGCCGTACAGCGTCGTCGATCTGGACGACCCCGGCCGTCCGCAGATCAGCGCCACGCTCCTGAGCGACACCGTGAGCGGCCGGCCGCGCGCCAAGTACCAGGGCGTGGTCCTGCCGAACGAGGCCCCGTTCGGCACGGACTCCGGGGGCGCCGCCGAGCAGGCCGCCCTCGTCGCGTACGAGCAGGCCTTCGGCGTCCGCCAGGTCGACGCGTACACCTGGGCGCATCCGGGCGTCGGGCTCGACTACACCAGTGACGGCGGCTGGTCCGGCACCCTCGACGGTGCCCCGGCCGCCGTCACCGCCGCGGGCCGCTCCGGCCCCTTCGGCTATCTCGACGGGCCGCTGACCTTCGAGGACAACGCGCCGGACGTCAGCGAGAGCTACGGCTATCTGGCCCGCCCCCGCGAGGGCTTCACCAGCTATGTCGACGCGCCCGTGCCCGGCGGGGACGGCCGTGCGAGCCTGCTCGGCGAGTACGCGCACGACGGGCGCCGCGAGCTCGTCGTGACCTTCGCGTACAACCAGCACCAGCGGCAGTTCCGGCTGCTGGCCCGCGGCATGGTCGAGTGGCTCACCCAGGGCGTCCACCTCGGTCAGAGCCGCAACTACTTCTCGGTCCACGTCGACGACGTCTTCGCGCCCGACGCCCGCTGGGACACCGGGCGCAACTGCACCCCGGGCGACATCGACTGTTCGGGCCCCGCCGGCGAGCAGACCCCCGACATCCGTATGACCGCCGCCGACGCGCAGTACGCCGCCCAGTGGCAGCAGGCCCGCGGCTTCACCCTCGACATGGTCTACAACGCGGGCGCGGGCCTGGAGTGGAAGGCCGAGCACGGCGGCACGGACGCGCTCGCCGCGCAGCTGCTGGCCGACCGGGCCAGGTACCGCTGGATCAACCACACCTACACCCACCCCTTCCTCGGCTGCGTCCAGGACGCCTCCGTCATCCCCTGGCAGTGCGCGAAGGACGCCGCGGGCAACACGCTCTGGATGAGCCGCGCCGAGATCTCCGCGCAGATCCGCGACAACCACAACTGGGCCGCGAACAAGGGCATCTCGGTCGACCGCACCGAGCTGGTCACCGGTGAGCACTCGGGCCTCAGGACCCTTCCGCAGCAGCCCGTGGACAACCCCAACCTCGCCCCTGCGCTCGCCGACAACGGCGTCAAGTGGGTGGCGAGCGACAACTCCCGCGAGCCGCAGCAGCGGGCGGTCGGCAGCGCGCTCACCGTGCCCCGCCACCCGATGAACGTGTACTACAACGTGGGCACCGCGGCCGAGATGGCCGACGAGTACAACTGGATCTACGCGTCGCAGGCGGACGGCGGCAGCGGCATCTGCGAGACCAACCCGGCCTCCACGTGCCTGGACGAGCCGCTCGACACCAGCACCGGCTACGCGCAGTACATCGTTCCGCAGGAGGCCAGGATCGCCCTCGGCCATGTGGTCGCGAACGACCCGCGCCCGCACTACGTCCACCAGTCCAACCTGGCCGAGGACCGCATCCTCTACCCGGTGCTCGACCGCGTCCTCGGCGACTACCGCTCGCTGTTCGCCGACAGCGCCCCACTCGTCAACCCCCGGCAGCGCGACACCGGTACGGAACTGAACCGCCGCGCCGCATGGCAGAAGGCACTCGACGACGGCAAGGTCACGGCGTACCGCATCGGCACCACCGTCACCGTCCAGGCCCCGTCCGGGGTCGCCGTCCCCGTCACCGCACCCGAGGGCACCCGCAAGCAGCTCCTGCTCGGCACGGCAGTCTTCGGCACCCCGTACGCGGGGCAGCGGTCGGCCTGGACGGGGCCCGAGCCGCTCCAGTCCGCCGTCACCCTCCGGCTGCCCGCCTGACCCGCGGGCCCGCAGTCGCACCGTCACGCACCCCGGCCGGTCCGGCCGGGGTGCGTCGCCCGCGCAGAAACACGGGAACCGACCACATGCACGCGCACCACGAGCTGCACATCGCGAGCACGGCGCACCGCGCGCACACCGCACGTCCAGGGGGGACAAAGCACGATGAGCCAGGGACGTCACGTCACCATGCTCACCGAAGGCACCTATCCGCACGTCCACGGCGGCGTCAGCACCTGGTGCGACCAACTCGTCCGCGGAATGCCCGACTTCGACTTCACCGTCACCGCCCTCACCGGCAGCGGCCGTGAGCCCGTCACCTGGGAACTGCCGCCCAACGTCCGCCGACACACCGCCGTCCCCCTGTGGGGGCCGAGCCCCGGGCGTGCCCGCGCACCCCGCGGCAGGACCGCCCGCCGGCGCTTCCTCGACACCTACGAGCGATTCCTGCTGTCCCTGCTCGACCCGGACGCGCAGTGCGACTTCGGTACCGAGCTCGACGCCCTGGCCGTGGAGGCCCGGGCGGGCCGGCTCCCGGCCGCCCTGCGCACCGAGGCCGCCGTCCGCACCCTGATGTGGATATGGACCATGCCGCATCTGCCGACCGCCGCGGCCCGCCCCACCGTCCACGACGCCCTGACCGCCACCGATCTGCTCGAACACGCGCTGCGCCCGCTCGCGGCCCGGATCCCCGAGGACAGCGTCGCCCACGCCGTCAGCAGCGGCCTCGCCACGCTTCCCGCGCTCGCCGCGCAGCGCCTGGACGGCGTGCCCTTTCTCCTCACCGAGCACGGCATCTATTTGCGCGAGCGCTATCTCGGCTATCGCAGTGAGGCGCAGCGCTGGCCGGTCAAGGCGTTCATGCTCGGCTTCTACCGGGAGCTCAACACGCTGGGGTACCGGCGGGCCGATCTGATCACCCCGTGCAACCAGTACAACCGCCGCTGGGAGGAGCGCGGCGGCGCCCACGCCGACCGTATCCGTACCGTCTACAACGGCGTCGACCCGCACGCCTTCCCGCACGCCGGAGCCGAGCCGTCCGTTCCGACCCTGAGCTGGGCCGGCCGGATCGACCCGATCAAGGACCTGGAGACGCTGGTCCGGGCCTACGCCCTGGCCCGGGCCGAACTCCCGGAGTTGCGACTGCGGTTGTTCGGAGCACCCCCCGAGGGAGGGGAGTGGTACCAGACCCGGCTGGAGAAGCTCGCCGCCGAACTCGGCGTCACCGACGGGATCGGCTGGGAGGGGCGCGTCAGCGATGTCGCGCGCGCGTATGCCGCCGGGCACGTAGTGATGCTCTCCAGCATCAGCGAGGGCTTCCCCTTCTCCATCATCGAGGCCATGTCCTGCGGCCGGACGACCGTGTCCACCGATGTGGGGGGAGTGCGGGAGGCCGTAGGCGACACGGGTCTCGTCGTACCGCCGCGCGAGCCCGAGGCGCTGGCCGCGGCGGCCGTGGAGCTCCTGCGGAACGGGGAACGCCGCGCCGAGCTGGGCCGGCGCGCCCGGCAGCGGGTCATCGACCGCTTCACGCTGCGGCGTTCCGTGGGCGCCTTCCGCCAGATCTACCTCGAGCTGGCCGGGACGCCGGGCGCGGTGTACGAGCCGCCGCTCGTCGAGACCGTCGACGACTGGACGCTGGAGCTGAAGGATCCCTGGTACCGGGACCTCGCGGCGGACGGGAGCGTCTGGTGAGCGGCCCGATGTGGCTCAAGGAGCCCGGAACCGCCGCTCAGGAAACGCTGCCGCACGTGCCGAGGCCGAGCGGATCCCGGCCGGGCCGACCGGGCCGGGCCGCGGCCGATCCGCTCGACGAACTCACCGAACGGCTGGAGGACTTCGTTGCTGCGGCCGTCCATCCGGACGAGATAGCCGCGCTGCTCGAGTCCGACGGACTGACGGACGAGCAGATACGTCTCCGCTACGGCCGCGAGGACTCGTTCACGCTCGCCGAGGAGCTGTACGGGCGCGTCGAGCGCCGCTTCCCGGAGCCCGAGGGCCCTCCCGCCGGTCCTTCGGGAGGGACGCTCCTCGCCTGCCTCCTGCGCGGTGTGATCTTCGCGCTGCCCGGGCTCGGTTACGTCCTGGCCGCGCCGCTCCTCGCGGGCGGCCGGACCGCGTACGGCCTCCCGGCGGGCGCGGTCCCGCTCCTGGCGGGCGCGCTCGCCGGCTGGACCTGGAACCAGGCCGTCGCCCACCGCGCGTACTCCTGGCTCGGCCTCGGCGACCGCCCCGCGGCCGTGCGTTCCCTGCTGCTGGGTGCCCCCGCGGGCGTGCTGTTCGCCACGGCCGCGGCGCTCGCCTCCGCGGGACCCGCCGACGGCCCGGCCCTGCTCTTCACGGCAGGCCAGTCCCTCTACCTCGCGGCGGCGACCGTCCTCCTGGTCCTGGCCCACGACCGCGCGCTGCTGCTCGCCCTGCTGCCACTGGCGGCGGGAGCCTCTTCCGCGGTGCTGCAGCCCCTGCCCTCGTGGGCGCGGATCGCCCTTCTGACGACCTCCGCGACGGCGGCGGTGTGCTGTGCGGCGTGGGCGCTGCGTCCGGTGGCACCGGGGCCCGCCGCGTCCGTGGCGGCATCCGCCGGTCGTCGGCGGTGGTGGCGTGTGGTGACCGGCCTCCTGACCCGCAGGGGCGGTGTCCGGCCGGGGGCCGGGCAGGGCACCCGCACGGAGTGGTCCGCCACGGGAAGGCCCGCACCCGACGTCCCTTCCCGCACGGGTGGTGCGCGGGGGAACCCCCCGGCCGGAGGCCGGACGCACTCCCTGCGGGCGCGTGGCCGGGGCGCCGGGGCGCCCTGGCTCGGCGGCTCGTTGCCGTACGGTCTCTTCGGGCTCGGGACCGGCGTGCTGGTGCTGCATGTCGCCCTGGAGACCCCGCCGTTCGCCGTCGCGCTCACGCTCAGCATGGGACCCGCCGAATGGCTGCTGCACCGCTTCCGCGCCGACAGCCTCGCCGGGCTGAGGGTCAGCACCACACCGCGCGGCTTCCGGGTGTCCGTCGCGACGACGCTGGCACGGTGCCTCGCGGGCTATCTGGGCGCCCTGTCGACGTTCGCCGCGGTGGCGATGCTGCTGTGGCCGGGCGGGGGTCGTGGGCCCGGCGGGGCCGCGCTCGCGGGGGTGCTGCTGCTCGGGGTCGTGCTGTGGACCGGGCTGCTGCTGCAGGCGTTCGGCGCCGTACCGATCGCGGCCGGTGTGTGCTGCGCGGCAGCCCTCGTCGCCGTCCTCGTCCCGGGCGCGGCGCTGCTCGTCGTGCCCGGGACGGCCGCCGCCGTGCTCGCCGGGCTGGTCTGTGTGCTGCTCGGCCGGATCACCGCCCACCGCTGAGGAGTCCTTCCATGAGCCTGCTGGTACCGCTGTACGAGCACCCCGCCGACCGTCCCGAAGCCTGGCGGGCCGTCATCGCCGCCGCGCCCCGTCTCTACGGAGTCGTGCTCAACCCGGCCAACGGCCCCGGGGACACCGCCGACGCCGCGTTCGCGTCGGTGGCCGCCGAGCTCCGGGCCGCCGGTGTGCGCGTACTCGGCTACACCGACACGGCGTACGGCCGCCGCCCGCACGCCGACGTCGTACGCGATCTGCTGCGCCACCGCGACTGGTACGGCGCCGACGGGGCGTTCCTCGACCAGGTGGCCTCCGCCCCGGAGGAGCTCGCCCACTACCGGCGCCTCGCGGTGGCCGCCCGGGCGGCGGGTGCGCGGACGCTCGTCCTCAACCCGGGGGTTCACCCGGACGCCGCATACGCGGAACTGGCCGATCTCCTCGTCACGTTCGAAGGCACGTGGGACACCTACCGCACACTCGACCTTCCGCTCTCCGCACACCACTGCCATCTGATCCACTCGGCCCCGCCCCACGCCACCTCCGCGGCCCCGGTCCACTGCGTCGTTCCGGGCACGGGCGCGCACCCGTGGGGCACGCTGCCGTACGCCCTGGAGCCGGGCGCGTGAGACGGCTGCTGCTGGTGGTGACCCTGGCACTGCTCGCGGGCTGTACGTCCGCCCCTGACGACGCGGACGATCCGGCGCCGTCGACCGCCCGCTGGCAGCCGAAGCCGGGCGTGACGTGGCAGTGGCAGCTCAGCGGCCGCCTCGACCCGACGGTCGACGTGCCCGTCTACGACATCGACGGCTTCGACCACCCGGAGTCCACGGTCACCGACCTCCACCGGCGCGGCCGCAAGGTCATCTGCTATCTGTCCACCGGCGCGTGGGAGGACTTCCGCCCCGACGCGGGGGACTTCCCCAAGGCCCTCCTCGGGAAGGGCAACGGCTGGAAGGGCGAGCGCTGGCTCGACATCCGCCGCACGGACGTCCTGGAGCCGCTGATGGCCGAGCGCCTCGACATGTGCGAGGAGAAGGGTTTCGACGCGGTCGAGCCGGACAACATGGACGGCTACCTCAACAACACCGGCTTCCCCCTCACCGCCGCCCACCAGCTCCGCTACAACCGGCTGATCGCCCGGCTCGCCCATGAGCGGGGCCTGGCGGTCGGGCTGAAGAACGACCTGCCCCAGATCCCGCAGCTGGTCCGGGACTTCGACTTCGCCGTCAACGAGCAGTGCGCCCAGTACGGGGAGTGCGAGGAGACGACGCCGTTCATCGAGGCGGGCAAGGCCGTCTTCCACGTCGAGTACGAGCTGCCGCTGGACCGCTTCTGCCCCGAGGCGCGGCGCCTGAAGCTGAGCTCGATGCTGAAGAAGTACGAGCTGGGGGTCTGGCGCCGGGCCTGCTAGCGGGAGACCACGTAGCAGGTCGCGACGCGCTGTTGGCGGTCGCCCCAGTCGGAGCCGGTCGGCCCGCTCGACCAGTACTTTCCGGGCTCGGCGTTGTCCTCGGTCCAGGCGGCCGGGGCCCGGCCGTGGGCACGGCGGCAGGTGTCGCTCGCGCGCCGATGCGCGGCTTCGGGTCCTGGGTAGTCACCCGAGGTGAGCGGGACCTGGCCGAACACGCGGGCATCGTGAGGTCCGGTGCAGGAGACCTCGACGACCAGGGAGGTATCGCGCGTGCCGGTGTTGAAGTCGATGCAGTCACCGGGTGTCGCCTCATGGCGGGTCAGCACCGCCTTGCTCGCTTCCAGGACGGCGTCGGATGCGGACGGCAGGACAGGCTTCGTCCGCCCGTGTGCGGTGAGGACGAGCCGGGCCGCCTCGGTGCCGTGGAGCCAGGCGATCGAGTCATCCCCGTCGACCGGCCGGGAGAGGTCGTACCGCAGCCAGTAGCCCGCCGTCCCCGACCGGTGGTGGACGGTCTCCGGGGCGAGCGCGATACGTGCGGAGGCAGCCGCGCTGCCCTTGCCCGGGACTTCGCCCAGGAGGGTGTCCCGGGCCTTCGCGGGAAGGCCGTCCGGGATCTTCCAGGTGTGCGTGCCGTCCGCCCGGCGGCCTGTGAAGTCGAGCCGCCCGGCGGCGGTCAGGACGGCGTCGCCCTGCCTCGAGGTGGACGTCAGTTGCTGGGTGAAGGAGGCGCTGCCGGCCTGCTGGGTCTGTCGCACGCTCTGGTACGGCTGTTCGCCCACCGGCAGGGAGAACACCGGGTGGGGCTTGGGCTTCGCCGGAGATCCGTCGTCGGTGCTCCCGCCACAGGCCGCGAGCAACAGGGAAGCCGCGGCGAGGGCGGAGGCGGTGTGGGAGAAGGATGCGCGTACGGATCGTTGTACGACGGGCGATCACGGGTCGATCACGTCACCCCCAGCGTCAGGGCGACCAGCGCCACCGTCCCCGCGGTCTCCGCCAGTGCCCCGAAGACATCGCCCGTCACCCCGCCGAAGCGCCGCACGCAGCGCCGAAGGAGCACCTGGGCGGCGACGAGCGCGAGCACCGCCGCGAGGGCGTACCGCACCGCCGTGCCGCCGTCGGACAGCGCCCCCACGCCCGCGCATGCGGCCAGCGTCAGGAAGGTGACGGCTGCCGCGGAGCGGAGCGGCACGCTCTCCGCCACCGCCGCGCCCAGGCCCTCCGGGCGGGCAGCGGGGACGCCCGTACGGGAGGCGAGGGTCAGGGCGAGCCGCGACACGAGCCCCGCCAGGGCCGCGGCGATCGCGCCCCGGGCCCAGCCCCCCTCCCCGTACAGCTCGTAGAGAGCCGCGACCTGGGCCAGCAGGACGAGGAGCAGCGTGATGACACCGAACGGCCCGATGTCCGACTGCTTCATGATCCGCAGCGCGTCCTCGGCGGGCTTCCCGCTGCCCAGCCCGTCCGCGGTGTCGGCCAGCCCGTCGAGGTGCAGCCCGCGCGTGAGGGCGGCCGGTACGGCGGCGGTTGCGACCGCCGCGAGCAGCGGACCTGCGCCCAGGGCCAGGAGCAGTCCGCCGAGTGCCGCGGCGCAGAGGCCGACGACCAGGCCGGCGAGCGGGGCGCACAGCATGCCCGCGCGTGCCGCCTCACGGTCCCAGCGCGTGACGCGTGCGGGCAGCACGGTGAGGGTGCCGAAGGCGAACCGTATGCCGGTCACCGGGCCGGCCGTTCCGCCGGCTGTCTTCTTTGAGGTCACCGCGCGCAGGGTAGTCGGTGCGCTCCGACGGTAAATTGCGCATGACGGACGAATCGGGAGCGAGTGGCATGGGCAACTGGTTTTACCGCAACATCGTCGAGCCCGGAAAGCTCCCACTGCTCATCGCGCTCGCCTCGTTCGTGCTGACCTTCCTCATCACCCGGATGGTCACCCGGCTGATCCGGGCAGGGAAGGGGCCGTTCGGGAACGTCAAGTCCGGCGGACTGCACATCCACCACGTGGTGCCCGGCGTCGTCCTCACCGTGATCGGCGGCTTCGGGGCGGTCGCATCCGCCGAGCACACCGGCCCCGGCGCCATCGTCTTCGCGGTGATCTTCGGTATCGGCGCCGGGCTCGTCCTCGACGAGTTCGCGCTGATCCTCCACCTCGACGACGTCTACTGGACCGAGGCGGGCCGCAAGAGCGTCGAGGTCGTGGTGCTCACCGCGGCCCTGCTGCTGCTGATCCTCGCCGGGTTCGCACCGCTCGGCGTCAACGACCTGACCGAGGACGAGCGGGACGACCGCCGGGTCTTCCTGCTCACCCTCGCCGTCAACTTCGGCTTCGTCCTGATCACCCTCTTCAAGGGCAAACTGCGGATGGCGGTCATCGGCATGCTCGTGCCGTTCATCGCAATCGTCGGCGCGATCCGGCTGGCCAGGCCCGCCTCGCCGTGGGCCAAACGCATCTACCGCCGCCGCCCGCGCTCCCGGGCGCGGGCGATCCTGCGCGCCTTCCGCCACGACAGGCGCTGGATCGGGCCGCGCAGGAAGTTTCAGGACCTGATCGGGGGCGCTCCGGACCGACTTCCGGCCGCCCGCGATCCCGGTCCCGGTCCTGGTCCCGGCCCCGGCCCTGGCCCTGGCCCCGGTCCCGGCTCGCGGTGAAGCCACTTCGTGCCGGCGCACACCGCCAGCACCGCGGCGATCGCCGCCAGATGCTCCTTGCCCGCCAGGTTGTTCTTGACCAGTATCTCGACGACCATGGCGACGATCACCAGGCCCGCCGTCAGCCGGGCGCGGTGGCGGTAGCAGGCATAGACCGCCAGGCCGACGACCGCCGCCGACGGGCCGGTGTCCATGACCCGCGCGTCCGTGGCCGGGAGCCCCAGCGGATGGTCCGGGCCGAGTGCGATGCCGATCCGCGCGTACGTCGTCCCGGCCAGCGTCGCCACGTAGGCGATCGCGAGCGTCCGGGGCCGGCCGAGACAGATCTCGGAGATCCCGAACACCAGCAGTATCTGGGCCAGCGCGCCCCACACCGGCAGATCGAGGGCCGGTACGAAGAGGGAGAGCGGGGTGCGGAGGAGCGCGAGCCAGAGCGGGTCGTCGGCCCGCACCGAGCCGATGGTCTGCACCGGTCGATAGCCCCAGGACTGGTTCTGCACCAGCTGGAAGAGACCGGTGAGACAGACCGCGGCGAGGGTCATCGGGACGGCCCGCCACTTCCTCGTCACGAGCGCCGTGCGGACGGTCGTGTACAGCGGCCCCCACTCGCGGCGCGCGAAGGCGCGCGCCCTCCTCACCGGCGGCCCTCGGCGAAAAGGCCGCTGCGCGGCAGGTCGGCGCTCACTGGGAAGAGCATGAAGCGCGGCTCCCGGATGGTCGGTACGTGGCGTCGGCGCGGTACGGCCTCAGCACGGGGCCCACCCCGCGCTCCGCGCCGCCACGTTCGAAGACCGGCCTGCACATCGCGAAGTTGAGCGACGCCCGAGTGATCCAGATCTCGCGGGCCGCCGCCCGCGCCCGGTGGTCAGTCCGCCACGCGCTCCGAGTCCTGCGAGCCCTCAGAGGACTCCGAGGACTCCGAGTCCGCCGTCTGCTCGGGCTGCTGCTCGGGACGCTCGGGCAGCTCCGCGGCGAGCGCGGCGGAAGCCTGAACGAGGGGAAGCGCGAGCAGCGCCCCGGTCCCTTCCCCGACGGTGACGCCGTGGTCGAGCAACGGGTTGAGCGCCATCCGGTCCAGCGCCTTGGTCTGCGCCGGCTCACCGCTGACCTGACCCGCCAGCCACCAGTCCGGGGCGCGGAACGCCGCACGCTGCGCGACGAGGGCACACGCCGCCGACACGACACCGTCCAGGATCACCGGCATCCGGCGCACCGCGGACTGCAGCAGAAAGCCCGTGGTCGCGGCGAGATCCGCACCGCCGACCGTGGCGAGCAGCTGGAGCTGGTCGCCCAGCACGGGCCGGGCGCGGCGCAGCGAGTCCCGGATCGCCGCGCACTTGCGCATCCACGCCAGATCGTCGATCCCGGCGCCGCCGCGGCCGGTCACCACCGAGGCGTCCGTACCGCACAGCGCGGCGATGAGCGTCGAGGCAGGGGTCGTGCCGCCGACGCTGAGATCGCCCAGGACCACGAGATCGGTGCCGGAGTCGGCCTCCTCGTCGGCGATCGCCATGCCCAGGCGTACGGCCTGCTCGGCCTCCTCCGCGGTGAGGGAGTCCTCGACGTCGATACGCCCGCTGCCGCGCCGCACCCGGTGGCGCACGACGTCCGCCGGGAGGAGCTCCGGGTCGCAGTCGAGCCCCGCGTCGACGATCCGCACGGGCACGTCCATTTGCCGGGCCAGCACCGCGACGGGGCTCTCACCCTCCAGGACGGCCCGCACCAGCTCGTACGCGCTCCCGGCCGGACGACCCGAGACCCCGAGCTCAGCGACCCCGTGGTCCCCGGCGAAGAGCACCACCCGCGGCCGCTCCACCGGCCTCACCGGCACGGCCCCCTGCGCGGCCGACAGCCACTCCCCGAGCTCGTCGAGCCGCCCCAGCGATCCGGGCGGCACGACCAGCCGCTCCCGGCGTTCCTCGGCATCGCGCCGCATACCGCTGTCGGGGCGCTCGATCAGATCGGAGAAGTCGTCGAGATTCAGCGAGCTCATTCGCCGAACAGTACCGGCAGTTCCGACCGCTGTCGGTCCCGGGCCGCCCTGCTGCGCGGGTGCCGCAGACCCTCAGCCGCGCAGCCGCAGGGCCTGGCCCGACACGACCAGGAGCAGGTGTTCGCACTCCGTCGCGAAGGCCGCGTTCAGACGCCCCAGTTCGTCGCGGAAGCGGCGCCCGGACGCGGTCGCCGGTACGACCCCGGAGCCGACCTCGTTCGTGACGGCGACGACCGTGCGACGCGTCGTGCGCAGGGCCGCGACGAGTTCCGCGGTGCGGCGGTGGAGCGCCTCGCGGCCCGTCGCCTCCCACAGCTCGTCGTCCCACGCGCCCACCCGGTCCATCGCGTCCGTCAGCCACAGGGCCAGACAGTCGATCAGCAGCGGCGGCCCGTCCTCCGCCAGGAGCGGTACGAGGTCGCAGGTCTCGACCGTCCGCCAGGAGTGCGGCCGGCGGTCACGGTGGGCCGCGACCCGGGCCGCCCACTCCGGGTCGTCGGCCCGGCTGCCGCTCGTCGCCACGTACACCACGTCGGGGAAGGACTCCAGCCGCCTCTCCGCCTCCAGCGACTTCCCGGACCGCGCCCCGCCCGTGACCAGCGTGCGGCGCGGCACGTCCGGTACGTCGTGGTACTCGCCCACGTACAGCGTCGTGCCGTCCGGCACCGCCCGGGCACCCGCCGCCGCGAGACGCCGCTCCAGCTCCGCGCCCGGCGGCACCTCGTGGTCGATGTGGACGGCGACGACCTCCGTCGTCGGGCCGACCGCCCCCGTCGCGCGCAGCCGTGCCAGCCCGTCGGGCCGTCCGACGACATCGGCGACGACCATGTCGTACGGCAGCGGCTCGTGCTGCGTCACCCCGGCCACGGCCCCGCCCGGCGGCAGATACAGCAGCCGTTCCCCGTCCGTCGAGGTCACCTCGTACCCCGTACCCGGCGAGTCCATCGCCACCGCCCGCACCCGGTGACCGCTGATCAGCGTCAACTCCTGGCCGTCCGGCACCCGGCCCGCCGCCGGCAGCCCCGCGGGCAGCTCCATCGCCGGCCCGCCGTGCGGATGCGTCAGCAGCACCTGCCGCACGCCGACGAGCGAATGCCCGGCACGGGCGGCTGCCAGTGCGGCCCCGGGCGTCAGGTCGAGCAGCAGCGCCCCGTCCACCAGGAGTGCGGTCGCGGCGCGCGCCTCCGCACCACGGGCGGCGGCGCAGACGGCGCAGGGGCAGTCGGGGCGGGGGAGCCCACTGGGGGCAGCCGTGCCGAGCAGAGTCAGTTCCACAGGAACGATCATCCCGCGTCGCCTCTGCCGGTGCGCGCCCGGCTACGCTGCGGGCAGCAACTGATCTGGGACCCGACATCCGGGAGGCGCACATGGCGTGGACGTGGCGGTTCGAGAAGTCCGACGGGACGGAGGTCCAGCCGGCCGTGGAGCCGGAGGAGTTCAGCACGCAGGGGGACGCCGAGTCGTGGATCGGTGAGGTCTGGAAGGAGCTGCTCGAGGGCGGCGCCGACCAGGTCTTCCTCTTCGAGGACGGCAGCCGGGTCTACGGACCCATGAGCCTGCACGCCGAAGAGGCCTGAGCGGTGGCCTGAGCACAGGCCTGGCAGTACCTGGCAGTACGAGGACGCGAGACCGTCGGGGACGGGTCCGTCAGCGGATCCGTCCCTGCACCCGCCGATCGGCAGCCGGCCACCGGTGGACCACTGGTCAGATCTCGCCCAGCGTCACCTTCACGGTCGCCCGTTTCCCCTCCCGCTCGTACGTCACCGCCACCTTCTCTCCCGGCTTCCTGGACGCCAGCGCCTCCGCGAGCGAGGTGATCGTGGTGATCTCGGCGTCCCCCACACCGGTGATGATGTCGTCGGCCCTGATCCCCGCCTTGTCCGCCGGGCCGCCCTCCACCACCTCGACCACCGCCACACCGGCCGGCCGGAGGTCGCCGCCCAGGACCGTGCGGCCCCGGATGCCGATCGCGGCCCGGCCCGAGTCCGTGACCTTCCCGTACCTGATGATCTGGTCGGCGACGGTCCTCACCAGCGACACCGGGATCGCGAAGCCGATCCCCGGCGCCGCGCTGCCGCCCAGCGTCGGGTCGATCGCGGCGAGCGTCGGAATGCCGATGACCTCGCTGTCCAGATTGACGAGCGCGCCCCCGCTGTTGCCCGGGTTGATCGCGGCCGACGTCTGCACCATGTTCGCGATCGTGGCCTCGGAGCCGTCACCCCGCCCGGCGCTCACCGTGCGGCCGACCGCCGAGACGATGCCCTGCGTCACGCTGCTGGACAGGCCGAGCGGGGAGCCCATCGCGAGCACGATGTGCCCGACCTCCACCCGCGCCGAGTTCCCGAACCTCGCCGGCTTCAGCCCGGCCGGAACGCTGTCGAGCCGGATGACCGCGAGATCCTGCTCCGGGTAGCCGGCGACCAGGCGGGCGGCCAGCGGCGTGCCGCCCGTGGCGACGGTGACCTCGAAGTCCTTCACGTTGTCGATCACATGGGCGTTGGTGACGATGTGGCCCTTGTCGTCGTAGACGACGCCGGAGCCGATGCTCTCGCCCGCCTGGATCTGGACGACCGACGGCAGCACGTTCCTGATCACGGTCTGGTAGTCGGTCTCCAGATCGCTCCCGGCCCTGGCGGCGGGCGCCGCGGCCTGCGTCGTCGACTCGGGTCGCGTCGACCCGGGCTGTGTCGACCCGGGCTGCGCGGGCGAGTCACGCGAACAGCCGACGACGAGTGCGGCGGCCGAGCAGGCCCCGGCCAGGAAGAGTGCGAGTCCGCGGGTGAGGGATGCGTCCATGCTCGGAGTGTCCCTTTTGCCCCGTCCTCGGGCCCTGTTATCGGCCCCCGATCCGGGGTCGGCCGCGCATGCAGCGTCGGCCTCGCGCAGGGTCGGCCGCGTACGCAGGTCGGGCCTCGCCGCCGGGTCCGGACGCCGGGTCAGCCCCGCACGCCGCACAGATGCAGGAGCGCGGCCACCGAACGGTACGGATCCGTCCGCCCGGCCCGGTCCTCCGCGGCCAGCAGGCGCTCGAGCTCGTCCGCGGCCGGCAGCTCCGCCTCGTTCGGGACGCCGTCCGTGAAGACCCGCACCCCGTACCAGGCGTGCAGCGGTGCCGCGATCCCCGCGAGGGTCGCCCTCAGCGAGGCCAGCCGGTCGGCGCGGACCGGCAGGCCGAGCCGGTTCGTGTACGCATCCGTGTCGAAGGCAGTCAGCGCCGCGGACCAGTCACCGGCCAGCCCCGGTCGCACGGCCAGCGCGTCCCCGTTCCGTACGAGCAGGGACAGCAGACCCCCGGGCGCCAGCATCCGGGCCAGGCCCGCGAGCATCGCGTCCCGGTCCTCGACGTACATCAGCACGCCGTGGCACAACACCACATCGAACGCCCCGGGCAGGAAGTGCACCCCGGTGTCCCGGCCGTCGCCCTCGATCATCCGGAACCGCTCACGGATGCCCGCGGGCTCGGTCTCCAGCGCTTCGCGGGCGACCTTCAGCATCTCGGGGTCGGACTCCAGGCCCGTCACGGTGTGCCCGGCACGCGCCAGGCGCAGCGCCTGGGTGCCCTGGCCCATGCCCACGTCGAGGATCCGCAGCCGTCGGCCCACCGGGAAGCGCCCGGCTATTTGCTCGTCGAGCTGGCGTGCGACGAGCTCCTGTCGAACGGTGTTGCGCAGTCCGCCCAGGCCTTCCAGCCAGGCCGCCGCAACGCCACCGAATCCGGAGACGTCGGTGCTCAGGGCCGCTCTCCGCGCTTGACCTGGGGCTTCGGCAGCCGCAGTCGGCGCATCTGGAGCGTGCGCATCAGGCCGTACGCCAGGGCGCCGCGCTTCGGCTCGTTCGGGAAGCGCTCGTTCAGCTGCTTCCTCAGACGGAACCAGATGCCGATCGAGTCGATCACGATCATCACGATGACGCCGAGCCACAGCAGCAGCGCGATGTTCTGCAGCTGCGGCATGCGGATCATGGAGAGCACCAGGATCACCACGGCGAGCGGCAGGAAGAACTCCGCGATGCAGAAGCGCGAGTCGACGTAGTCCCGCACGAAACGGCGGACCGGACCCTTGTCACGGGCGGGCAGGTAGCGCTCGTCGCCACCGGCCAGCGCCTCGCGCTGCTTGGCCAGGTCGGCGCGGCGGGCCTCGCGCTGGCGGCGCATGGCGTCCTTGCGGTCGGTGGGTGCCGACTGCGCACGGCGGCGCTGGGTCTGGGCCTCACTCCGCTTCGGGGTCGGGCGGCCCTTGGGGGCCTCGGGGTCGCGGGGCTGCTTGGAGAGGTCCGCCGTCACCTTGTCGGTGGGGGCCTTCTCTTCCTTGGAACGGCTACGGAACACAAAACCCAAGGGTACGGGGTGCCGCGCATGGACCCCAGCCCCCGGGGGAACGATCCGGCAACGGCGAGCGTCTGTACGAGGCAGAAGCAGGCCGAAAGCAGGCAGCAACAGGCACCGAATCCCCGCGGAACGGACGCAGGCGAGAAGCGGAAGGGAAGCGGACGAGGGGCGGACGGGAATCGGACGAGGGGGAGAAGAGGAGAGGAAGGGGAGCCGTCCCGGCTTTCCCTGACGATCACCTACTCCTTGCGCCGGATCGAAGCCGTCAGCAGCTCGTTCTTGGGGAGGAGCGCATCCGCGCTCGAACAGTGCGGTAATGGATGCAGGGCCCGTACTGTGGGTTCTGAGTAGCTGGAGCCACGTCCGTCAGAAGGGGGCGCGCGAAGCCCATGAGCGGTGTCATGAAGCGTATGGGGATGATCTTCCGCGCGAAGGCAAACAAGGCCCTTGACCGGGCCGAGGATCCGCGCGAGACCCTCGATTACTCGTACCAGAAGCAGCTGGAGCTGCTGCAGAAGGTGCGCCGCGGCGTCGCCGACGTGGCGACCTCCCGCAAGCGCCTCGAGCTGCAGCTGAACCAGCTCCAGGGCCAGTCCTCCAAGCTGGAGGACCAGGGCCGCAAGGCGCTGGCGCTCGGCCGCGAGGACCTGGCGCGCGAGGCGCTGTCCCGCCGCGCCGCCCTCCAGCAGCAGGTCACGGACCTGGAGACGCAGCACCAGACACTGCAGGGCGAGGAGGAGAAGCTGACGCTCGCCGCCCAGCGGCTGCAGGCCAAGGTGGATGCCTTCCGTACGAAGAAGGAGACCATCAAGGCCACGTACACGGCGGCGCAGGCGCAGACCCGGATCGGCGAGGCCTTCTCCGGCATCTCCGAGGAGATGGGCGACGTCGGTCTGGCGATCCAGCGCGCCGAGGACAAGACCGCTCAGCTGCAGGCCCGCGCGGGCGCGATCGACGAGCTCCTGGCCTCCGGGGCCCTGGACGACCCGACCGGCATGGCGAAGGACGACATCGCGGCCGAGCTGGACCGGATCTCCGGCGGCACGGACGTGGAACTGGAGCTGCAGCGCATGAAGGCCGAGCTGGCGGGCGGCAGCAGCTCCCAGCAGCAGGCCATCGAGGGCGGCAGCGGCTCGGCGCAGGACCAGGCACAGGCTCAGACCCCGCACAAGTTCGACAAGCAGTAGGGACGGCGCGTCATGATCGTACGGATCATGGGGGAGGGCCAGTGGAAGGTCGACGACTGCCACTTCGTCGAGCTGAACAAGCTGGACGACGAGCTGCTCGCCGAGATGGAGTCGGGTGATGGGGCCGGCTTCCGCCGCACTCTCGGCGCCCTGCTCGACGCGGTCCGCCGTTTCGGCGCGCCGCTCCCCGACGACTCGCTGGAGCCGTCGGAGCTGATCCTGCCGTCACCGGACGCGACGCTCGAAGAGGTCCGGGACATGCTCAGCGACGACGGCCTCATCCCGGGCTGACGCCCGCCCCCGCGGCCCGCGCCGGACCCTCCGGGCGCGGGCCGTTCGCGTGCGTGGCCGTGCCCGTGCCGGGTACCGCCCGGTGGGTCCGCGTGTCCGTCCTCGAACGCCGGACGGGCTGGGAACAGTCGGGCGGGCGGAGTGGGGAGCGGGACGCCGTACCGTTGCTTGTCGTGACCGCACCTCTGACCGGCAGCACCAGGCTTGCGCAGATCCGCGCCTGGCTGCGCGCGCACCCGCTCGCGCTGGACGCCGCCCTCGCGTTCGCCGTGCTCGTCTGCATGGTCATCGGGTCGTTCGCCGATCCGAACGGACCGCACGGGCGGCCGGCCTTCGGCACCCGTACCCCCGACGCCCGCAGCGTGCTGCTGATGCTCCTCGCGGCGGGAGCCCTGGTGTTCCGGCGGCGCCGACCGCTGATCGTGCTGGGCCTGACCGGGGCGTTCTCCGTCGTGGAGTTCGTCGCGGGCGATCCGCCCGCGCCCGTCGGGATATCCGCGGTGATCGCCGTCTTCACGGTCGCGTCCTGCACCGACCGGCCCACCACCTGGCGGGTCGGTCTGCTGACGATGACCGTGCTCACCGGCTCGGCGATGCTGTTCGGCTCGGCGCCCTGGTACAGCCAGGAGAACGTCGGGGTGTTCGCCTGGACCGGAATGGCGGCCGCCGCGGGCGATGCCGTACGCAGCCGCCGGGCCTTCATCGACGCCATACGGGAGCGCGCCGAGCGGGCCGAGCGCACCCGGGACGAGGAGGCGCGCCGCCGGGTCGCCGAGGAGCGGCTGCGGATCGCCCGCGACCTGCACGACGTGGTCGCCCATCACATCGCCCTGGTCAATGTGCAGGCCGGAGTCGCCGCGCATGTCATGGACAAGCGCCCCGACCAGGCCAAGGAGGCCCTCGCGCACGTACGGGAGGCAAGCCGCTCGGCACTGAACGAGCTGCGCGCCACCGTCGGCCTGCTGCGGCAGTCCGGCGACCCGGAAGCCCCGACCGAGCCCGCGCCCGGCCTCGCCGTACTCGACGAACTGCTGGACACCTTCCGCAACGCCGGGCTGCCGGTCGAGCTGGCCCGCACGGACCACGGCACGGACCTTCCGGCGGCCGTCGACCTCGCGGCGTACCGGATCATCCAGGAGGCGCTGACCAATGTGCAGAAGCACGCGGGGGCCGGCGCAAAGGCCGAGGTGAGCGTCGTACGGGTGGGGCGGACCGTCGAGGTCACGGTCCTCGACAACGGGGCACCCGACGCCACCCCGGCCACAGCCGAGGGCGCCGACAGCGGCGGCGGCCACGGCCTCATCGGCATGCGCGAGCGGGTCACCGCGCTCGGTGGCACCCTCACCGCGGGCCCCCGCTACGGCGGCGGCTTCCGCGTGCAGGCGATACTGCCGGTCAAGGCCCACGCGGAGGGGGACGACGCATGACGATCAGGGTGCTGCTCGCCGACGACCAGGCACTGCTGCGCAGCGCGTTCAAGGTGCTCGTGAACTCCGAGCCCGACATGGAGGTCGTGGGGGAGGCCGCGGACGGCGCGGAGGCCGTCGCACTGGCCCGCTCCGAGCAGGCCGACGTCGTCCTGATGGACATCCGTATGCCCGGTACGGACGGACTCGCCGCCACCCGCATGATCAGCGCCGACCCGGCGCTCACCGCCGTGCGGGTGGTGATGCTGACGACCTTCGAGGTGGACGAGTACGTCGTGCAGTCGCTGCGCGCCGGGGCCTCCGGCTTCCTCGGCAAGGGCGCGGAACCCGAGGAACTGCTCAATGCCATCCGTATCGCCGCGGCCGGCGAGGCGCTTCTGTCGCCCGTCGCGACCAAGGGCCTCATCGCCAAGTTCCTCGCACAGGGCGGCAGTTCGGACAGCGCCCAGGACTCGGGGGCGTACTCCGACCGGCTCGACGCCCTGACCGGCCGCGAACGCGAGGTGCTCGTCCTCGTCGCGGGCGGCCACTCCAACGACGAGATCGCTGGGCGGCTCGAGGTCAGCCCGCTCACCGTCAAGACGCACGTCAACCGCGCGATGGCCAAGCTCGGCGCCCGCGACCGGGCCCAACTGGTGGTTATTGCATATGAATCGGGCCTGGTACGTCCAAGGGCGGAGTAGGCCACGCCATCGGCGTACTCCAGGCGCGGTATGCGAGGGATAGATATTCGGACCTGGGGCCTACGGATCCGCCCTCTTGAGTGGCCGATCGTATAAGCGGGCACCTGACCCTGCCCGCTCCTGCGTAAGCCACAGAAGAGAGACCCCATGTCCTGGCTGTCCAGATTCAGCCTCGCGCAACGGGCCCTGATCGGGCTGATGTCGATCGTCGCGATCCTCTTCGGAGCGATCGCCATCCCGCAGCTCAAGCAGCAGCTGCTGCCCTCCATCGAACTGCCGATGGTGTCGGTGCTGGCCCCCTACCAGGGCGCGTCCCCCGATGTGGTCGAGAAGCAGGTCGTCGAACCGCTCGAGAACACCATCAAGGCCGTCGACGGCATCAAGGGCATCACCTCCACGGCGAGCGAGGGCAACGCCGTGATCATGGCCACGTTCGACTACGGGGACGAGGGCACCAAGCAGCTCGTCGCCGACGTCCAGCAGGCCGTCAACCGTGCCCGCGTCCAGCTCCCCGACGACGTCGACCCGCAGGTCGTCGCCGGTTCCACCGACGACATCCCGACCGTCGTCCTCGCCGTCAGCTCCGACAAGGACCAGCAGGCGCTCGCCGACCAGCTGGAGCGGACCGTCGTCCCGGCCCTGGAGGACATCGCGGGTGTCGGTCAGGTCACCGTCGACGGCGTCCAGGACCTCCAGGTCTCCGTCACCCCGGACGACAAGAAGCTCGCCGCGGCCGGGCTGAACACCATGTCCCTCGCCGAGGCGCTCAAGGCGGGCGGCGCGACGATCCCGGCCGGTTCCTTCTCCGAGGCGGGCAGCAGCCGTACGGTCCAGGTCGGCGGCGGCTTCACCTCGCTGAAGCAGATCGAGGACCTGCGCATCGCGCCCGCGTCCGCGAAGGGCGGCAAGCCCGGCAAGCCGGTCCGCATCGGCGACATCGCCACGGTGAAGCAGGAGGAGTCGCAGCGCGTCTCCATCACGCGTACGAACGGCAAGCCCAGCCTCGCCGTCATGGCCACGATGGACAAGGACGGCAGCGCCGTCGCGATCTCCGACGCGGTCAAGGACAAGCTGCCCGAGCTCCGCAAGGACCTCGGCTCCGGCGCGGAGCTCTCCGTCGTCTCCGACCAGGGCCCGGCCGTCTCCAAGTCGATCTCCGGCCTGACGACGGAGGGCGCGCTCGGTCTCCTCTTCGCCGTCATCATCATCCTGGTCTTCCTGGCCTCGATCCGCTCGACGCTCGTCACCGCGGTCTCCATCCCGCTGTCGGTCGTCCTCGCACTGATCGTGCTCTGGACCCGCGACCTGTCGCTCAACATGCTGACGCTGGGCGCGCTGACCATCGCCATCGGCCGGGTCGTCGACGACTCGATCGTGGTCCTGGAGAACATCAAGCGGCACCTCGGCTACGGCGAGGAGCGGCAGACCGCGATCCTCACCGCGGTGCGCGAGGTGGCGGGCGCCGTCACCTCGTCGACCCTGACCACGGTCGCCGTGTTCCTGCCGATCGGTCTGGTCGGCGGCATGGTGGGCGAGCTGTTCGGCTCGTTCAGCCTGACGGTCACCGCGGCGCTCCTGGCGTCCCTCCTCGTCTCGCTCACCGTTGTCCCCGTCCTGTCGTACTGGTTCCTGCGCGCCCCCAAGGCCGTACGGGACATCGACCCGGACGAGGCGCGCCGCAAGGCCGAGGAGAAGGAGGCCCGCAGCCTGCTGCAGCGGATGTACGTGCCGGTGCTGCGGTTCGCGACCCGTCGCCGTATCACCAGCGTAGTCCTCGCGCTCGTCGTGCTCTTCGGCACCTTCGGCATGGCCCCGCTCCTGAAGACGAACTTCTTCGACCAGGGCGAGCAGGAGGTCATGTCGATCAAGCAGGAGCTGAAGCCCGGCACCAGCCTGGAGGCCGCCGACGCCTCGGCGAAGAAGATCGAGAAGGTCCTCGGCGGAATCGACGAGATCAAGGACTACCAGGTCACCGTCGGCTCGTCCGGCTTCATGGCGGCCTTCGGCGGCGGCACCGGCGCCAATCAGGCCTCGTACCAGCTGACCCTCAAGGACTCGGCGTCCTACGAGAAGGCCCGCGACCGCATCGACGAGGAGCTGGGCAAGCTCGACGGCATCGGCGACACGACCATCGCGGCGGGCGACGGCTTCGGCAACCAGGACCTCAGCGTCGTGGTGAAGTCGGCCGACGCGGACACCCTGCGCAAGGCGTCCGAGCAGGTACGGGACGAGGTCGCGAAGCTCGACGACGTCACCGACGTCCAGAGTGACCTGTCCCAGTCCGTGCCGCGGATCTCGGTCAAGGCCAACGAGAAGGCGGCGGCGGCCGGCTTCAACGACGCGACCCTCGGTGCCGCGGTCGCCCAGGCGGTGCGCGGCACGCCGGCGGCCAAGGCGATCCTCGAGGACTCCGAGCGCGATGTCGTCATCACCTCGGCCGAGCCGGCGACGACGATGGCCGAGCTGAAGAAGCTGCCGCTGGGCCCGGTGAAGCTCGGCGACATCGCCGACGTGAAGCTGGTCCCCGGCCCGGTCTCGATGACGCGGATCGACGGCGCGCGCGCCGCGACGATCTCGGCGAAGCCGACCAGTGACAACACCGGCGCGGTGAGCGCGGAGCTCCAGACGAAGATCAACGCGCTGGACCTGCCCGAGGGCGCGACCGCCTCGATCGGCGGCGTCGGACAGGACCAGGAGGAGGCCTTCGGCTCGCTGGCCCTGGCGATGCTGGCGGCGATCGCGATCGTCTTCATGCTGCTGGTGGCGACGTTCCGCTCGCTCGTGCAGCCGCTGATCCTGCTGGTCTCCATCCCCTTCGCGGCGACGGGCGCGATCGGCCTGCTGGTGGCGACCGGCACGCCGATGGGCGTCCCGGCGATGATCGGCATGCTGATGCTGATCGGCATCGTGGTCACCAACGCGATCGTGCTGATCGACCTCATCAACCAGTACCGGGCCCAGGGCCTGGGCGTGGTCGAGGCGGTCGTCGAGGGCGGCCGCCACCGCCTCCGCCCGATCCTGATGACGGCCCTCGCGACGATCTTCGCGCTGCTGCCGATGGCGCTGGGCGTCACGGGCGAGGGCGGCTTCATCGCCCAGCCGCTCGCGGTGGTCGTGATCGGCGGTCTGGTGACGTCGACGCTGCTGACGCTGCTGCTGGTGCCGACGCTGTACGCGATGGTCGAACTCCGCAAGGAGCGGCGTCGCGCGAAGCGCGAGGCGAAGCGGGCGAAGAAGTCGGGGGCTGCGGCCCCGGATTCCCCGGCGCCGTCGGACGACCCGGACCCGCAGCCGGTCAACGCGTAACGCCTCCGGCGCACCTCCGCCGCCGCCCCCGGTACCGGCCCACCCGGCACCGGGGGCGGCGCGGTTTTCCGTGCGGACTCGCCAGGTGTGCCAGGTGTGCGGTGGGCCCGGTGCCACCCCCGGTTCCGGGCGCGCCCGGTGCCGTGACGGTGGGCCGGTGTGTCCGTCCTCAATCGCCGGACGGGCTGTGCGCGCCGGTACCGCGGGCGCGACCCGGGCGTCCGTCCTCAAGCGCCGGACGGGCTGGGGGGTCGGGGGTGCCCCGTGCCGGGTCGGTTGCCGTCCGGGTCCGCTCCGGGGCTCGTGTCCTGGACTGCGGTCCTCACCGCGCTTCGCGCGAGTTGCGGGCGCTTTTACGTCCCGAACACGACCCCTGCGCGTCCCCGGGCGTGGTGACCGGTGGGGGCTCGCCCCGGTGGGCGGGTTTGTGCCCACCCGTTCCGCCCTGCGGA
>NZ_JBSFHO010000052.1:0-28801 GCF_053597075.1 Streptomyces sp. NPDC001514 | reverse complement strand
GACGTTGTTCACCCAGTACTTCTCGGGGTCCGCGACCGACTCGCCGACCTGCGAGAACGCGGCGAAGTGGAGGACGCCGTCGTACGAGGAGTCGACCGGCCTTGTGCCCACACGGGTCAAACCCGTCCTGCTCGCGACCTTCGACCGGCTGTGGACCGCGAGCGAGTCGGCTCGCCCTCTGGTCGGCGCTGCGCCACCCCAAGATGGACGCCGTTGGCGAGCAGCGCCGGCTGGAAGAGGCGGCGCCGACCCGCGAGGCCGACACCACGGCTGAGATCCCGCTCGGCCAAGCACCCGGCCCAGACCGCGATCGGGCTGAACGGCTGTGCACGCCACGACCCCGTGAAGGGGGCCTGAGGGCAGGGCCTGCCCAGTGGACACCCGGGCCGGTTCGGAGGCTTCCTGAGTAAGGCCAGGACAGAACTCGACGGTCACCGCGCCTTCGCTGTGGCGCAGGGCGGTGATCTCGTGAAGCCGGTCTCAGGGAAGGCGATGCGGGTCGCCGGGTATCGGTCTCAGTCCGTGGATGCTGTCAAGAACTTCCTGCGGGTCCAGCCAGCGGGTGCTCCGGGATCCCGGAAACTGGAGCCTGGCCTGCCCCATCGGGTTGAGGCACATTGTCACTGGTCTCACACGCTGCCCGAGGCCCTCACCGGGAATACCGAGTTCGTGTGGTTCGACGTCCAGGGCGGCTGTTCCAAGAACGGGCACGGAGAGCGGGAACATCTTGATCGCATCGGCCGCGCAGCCGGCCGCCGGATGGCCGCCGCGCTTGGCGTGATCCATGAACAGCACCGGGAAGGGGGCGATCACAGGACTCAGCACCTGCCAGCACGCCCCGAACACATGAACCCTCCCATCCTTCACAGCGGGGGCGATCCACTCGGCCTGCCGCGGACTTACCGGTACGGAGAGGATCACGCTCTCGGCGGCCAGCAACGAGTCCAGAACGCGCCTGCCCCGTGCGGTCAGAGCGAGCATCGCACGCAACTCGGCCCTGGTCCTCGGATGGTGGACCCAGAGGGTGGTCGGAAAGCTCAGGGAGCGCCCCAAAGCCCGGTTGACGGCATGAGACTGGGTCGCGGCGACAACGCAGGTGAGGGGGGCCGGATTCGGAAGTACCACGGCCCGACCGTCATGCAGGTGGCGTTGAGCCTGTTCGACATCGACGGTACCGTTGTCGACGGCGAAGTCCGCCAGCCTCTTCGTCACTCTCGACTCTCCTGTACCAGGCACCGCTCCGCCCTCCCCCGACACGCCGAAGCGCCTACCTCGAAATCACTGGCTCAAGGGGTGCGCTTCGGGGGCAATCGCCGTCATCCCGGTGCGCCCCGATCTCTCGGTCCAGGAAGCGGCCGCCCGGTGCCAAAGCGTTGGTGATCTCACGCGGAGGGAGGCAGGTGTCCACACGACCTCGGTGGTGACCTACCCCAGTAATCCGCGCTCGCGTCATCCTACCAAGACACTCCCTCCGCGGACACGTTTAAACCAACAAGGGTGCATGACCATGTGTTGGTTTGCCGTGTACGCTTTGACCGCCGGAGCGATCGTGTGTCCAAGTGAGCCGCGGCGAGTGAGCGGGGTACGACACGGCCGCAGCGCTCCAAGATCCCGCTACCGCTGAAGGGACTGCCGCTCCTGTGGCGAACCAAGAGGACGCCAAGAAAAGCAGGGGGCAACAGCACCGCAAGCAGGTTCTGTTGCGACTCCATCCCGACCTCTACGACGCCCTGGCCAGCTGGGCCGGTGATGAATTGCGCAGCACCAACGCGCAGATCGAGTTCCTGTTGCGCACCGCTCTGACCGAGGCAGGCCGATACCCCGCGGTCCAGCGGGCAGTTCCACGGGACTTCCAAGACCCCCCTGTGAATCGCGGTTCCCTGCCCTTCCGTCGGCAGCCCGGCCGACCCTGATCACTGGTCCATCGCCGCGTCCTCGCGCCAGCGGGCTCAAGGTGTGTGAGAAACCATCGGGAGAGAGATCCACCCGCATGCAGGGCGGGAGGCCGTCGGGTCGGCCGTTTGAAACTGACTGACCCGTACCGCAGGGCTTCGGCGTAGTCGCGTGTCGCCCGGTTCGTGGCGATCTGCCAGCTCGGCGGGGCTCTCGGAACGTTGACAGGCACGGCTTCCAAGATCATGGAGTTCTCTACGCCCCGTGATCCGAGTGGAAGACCGTGCCTGCAGACGCATCATCGCTGATCCCGCCTGCCCTTGACCAACTGCGTGAGAGTCCGCAGGCCGGACCCGAGGAGGTCCCGGGCCTGCTGGAGCGGCTGGCTGAGGTGCCGGACCCGCGTGATCCACGCGGCGTGCGCCACCGCCTGGCCGTCGTGCTCGCACTCACCTCGTGCGCGGTGCTGGCGGGAGCGACCTCGCTGCTCGCGGTCGCTGAGTGGATCGCCGACGCCCCGGCGCACGTGCTCGAACAGGTCGGCGCCCGCCCCGATCCGCTTCTGCCCAGGCGGGTCCTGCCTGCTGAGACCACGGTCCGCCGGCTGCTGGCCCGCGTCGACGGTGACGCACTGGACAGAGCCGTCGGGAGCTGGCTCGCGGACCGCCGCCCGAAGGCGACCGGGGCCGCCGGGCTGCGCGGCCTGGCCGTGGACGGCAAGAGTCTGCGTGGCGCGGCCAGGGCGAAGGACCGGAAGATCCATCTTCTTGCCGCACTCGACCACACCACCGGCCTGGTCCTTGCCCAGATGGACGTCGGCGAGAAGACCAACGAGATCACCTGCTTCCAGCCCCTGCTGGACACCGTCACCGACGTGGCCGGCGTCGTGGTCACCAGCGACGCCATGCACACCCAGCGCGAGCACGCCGACTACCTGCTCGGCCGCGCGGCGCACTACATCGTGATCGTCAAGGGCAACCAGAAGAAACTGCGCCGACAGCTCAAGTCCCTTCCCTGGAAGGACATCCCACTCCAGGGACGCACCAAGGGCGTCGGCCACGGACGCGCGGAGATCCGCCGGATCAAGGTCGCCACAGTGAACAACCTTCTCTTCCCCGGAGCCCGCCAGGCCGTCCAGATCAAGCGCCGCCGCACCGATCGCAAGACCGGCAGAACCACCGTCAAGACGGTCTACGCCGTCACCAGCCTGACCGCCGAGCAGGCCGCCCCGTCCCAGCTGGCCCGGCTCGTCCGCGACCACTGGAGGATCGAGGCGCTGCACCACGTCCGCGACACCACCTTCGCCGAGGACGCCTCACAACTGCGGACCGGCAACGCGCCCCGGGCGATGGCCACCTGGCGCAACCTCGCCATCGGAGCCCTCCGGGCAGCCGGAGCGAAGAACATCGCGGCCGGCCTCCGCCACAACGCCCGCGACCCCCGTCGCCCCCTCGCGCTCCTCGGCCTCAAGTGATCACAAACTGGGCGTCACGCGACTACGCCGAAGCCCTGACCCGTACCGTTCTCTGATGTACGGTCAGATGTCTGGCGCGAAACGGATCGGTGGCAATAGCGGAAAATCCTTCGATTCGTCGTCAGAACCCTTGAAAACCGGAAGTTGAGTCCTCATTATTATCGGCTATGGACGCAAATCTCAATTCGTCTGGTATCCGAGAGTGTCGAGCCATGGGTCGACCGGCCCAGGCAACCGCGATCGTCTCCACAGGGTCAGTCCGCGAAATGACATGCGCCCGATATGCGCCGAAGGTGTGTGTCAACGGCCACGGAGGGCACCGCGCCCAGTACGGCAGTGGCCGGAGTAGCGCCCCGGCGCGACTCCGAGCCGCCGCCTCAACACTGAGGGCGGTGACGCGGAGTGACGGTCCTTCCGCCGTAGGCGGGGTGAGTCCGAAGGCTGATACACGACGGCGCCTCGGGGGCAGAAGGATCGTAAAGGAGCCGGAGGTCCGGGAATGGTCCACTCCTCGTCCGGTCGGCTGGTCTACCCGGTCGCGGGCATGCCGGGTCGGGTCATGACGGCCTCGGAGCTCGCCGCCCTCCCCGGCGGCGTGCGTACGGAAGCCGCCCACGGCATCGAGGTCACGGTGGCCACCGGCGCCGCGTTCGCGGAGGGGCTGCGTTTCTGCGCGGAGAAGTACGAAGCCGAATATGGGGCGTCGTGGATTTCGGAACCCGACGTGCTGTTCGTGGCGCGGCGGGATGGGAGAATTGTCGCGACAGCCGGTCTGGAGATCGGCGCACGGCGACCTCACCTCGACACCGAGCGCTATTTTCGACTGACGCCGGGAATGCGCGAATTCATCGACCGAAACCGCGGTCGCTCCGGGGAATTCGGACGTTTCTCGTCGTACGACCCTCTGGCCGCCCAGGCCGTCCTGCACGCGCTGATCAGCTACTGCAGGCAGGCCGGGATTGAGTACCTCTTCGCCTGGACCAACCCACAGGTCTACGCGCACGGGGTGAAGCGGCTGGGGGTGCCGTTCTGGGCCCTGGAGGTGCCGATAGACGAGCAGGAGGTTCGCGGCGACGTGCACTGGACCAGACCGCCGTTGCGGTTCTTCCTGCGGGAGGACCCCCCGAGGCTGCTGCTCGCGATCATCCCGTTCTTCGACCTGGTCAACGACCGGCTCGCCGCGACGTACGGGCGCCCGCTCGACCTCGTGCCCGGTCGCCGTCCGCCGGTGGCAAGAGTACCCGTACAGCGCCGAGGGCCAGAACCTCTGTCTGATGGGCTGACGGGCTAGAGGCCGACTGACCGTCCAGACGCGGCCGGGCGCCGAACCGGCTCCGCCCCGAACGAGTTCGTCGTCTGTGTCCGGGATGAGGACGGAGCGTCGAGGTTCACGAGAAAGGCTGGGTGTCCGTCCGAACCGGGTCGGCCACGCGTCCCAGTTCGAGGGAGCCGATGAACTGGCCGACGCATCCGGGAACGGCTCGCTCGTACGAGGCGGACCGCGGCGTGGTACGCGCGACGAGACGAAGCGGAACGGGCGGGCAGCAGCCGCCGGTGGGCGCGGCCGCTGCCCGCCGTTCTCACGTGGTGGGCCGCAGATACTGTTCCACCGTGCCGTTGCGCACGGGCGCGCTCACTTCGTGAAGGAAGGACGCGACCTCCCGGTAGGAGCTCCAGAACCCCACCTCGTGGTAGGGGATGCCGCGCTCCTCGCAGTACTCCCGGGTGAGTTCCCGGGCCCGGGGAAGGTTCTTCTGGGCCATGGACGGGAACAGGTGGTGCTCGATCTGGTAGTTCAGACCGCCATAGAGGAAGTCGATGGTCCGTGAGGGATGGATGTTCCGTGAGGTCAGGACCTGCCGTTCCAGCCAGTCCAGCGTCTCCTCCTCGCCGTCGCGCACGTCCATCCCCTTGTGGTTCGGGGCGAAGATCATGCCGAAGTAGAAGCCCTGGGCGGCGTACTGGACCACGATGAACGACGCCGCGAGCATGGGCGAGAGAAGCCAGAACGTCAGGCCCAGGTAGATTGCCGCACGCACGGTGATCAGGGTTCCCTCCAGTAGCGGCTGCTTGACCTGGCCCCGGGAGATCTCCTTCACGGCGATCTTGTTCATCTGCACCGACTCCAGGACGAGCAGGACGAAGAACAGCACGCTCTGGTAGCGCACGATGAGCCGCTTCCTGCCGCTGCGTGTCGCGTACTGCTTGAGGTCGAAGATCACCGTACGGCGCCCGATGTCGGGATCCATGTCCAGGTGATTGGGGTTGCTGTGGTGGCGGTTATGCTTGTTGACCCACCAGCCATAGCTCGCGCCGTTGATCAGGTTCGCGTGGATGTAACCGACCGCGGTGGACGCGCGCTTGCTGCGAAACATGGCCTTGTGACCCGCGTCGTGGAACATGAACGCGCACTGGGCCCCGCACAGGCCCATCCAGGCGGCCACGACCAGTTGCCACCAGCTGTCACCGAGCAGGAAGAACGCCACGAAACCCACGGCCAGGAGCAGCGCGTTAAGAGTCATCCGGCCGATGTAGTACCGGGGGGCGAAGTCGAGTAGCCTCTCCTTCTTGACCCGCCTGAGGAGTTCGGCGAAGGTCGCCGAGGCCCCGGCGGTCGGTTGGGAAAGGGACGGCTGCGATGCGGTGAGCGGCTTGGAAACGTCCCGTGAGGAGGGAACGTGTCGCGATGGCATACGGTGCACTCCTTCGACTGAGGTGCTCGGCTTCGTGCCTGGATTCGTGCGTGGCAATGAGCGGTACGCTCAACTGGACGTGGTGTTCGCGGTGATGGTGCGGTTCCACTCGCTGCGGAACTCGTGCTTCCACAGGCGCGGGCGGTAGCCGTTCGATCATCCGGCGTGGGCGGTGACCAGCAGGCGGGTGGCCTGCGGATGTGCGCTGGTGCCCATGCTGGCCACCAGCGGCGGATGGTCTCCCACCGCGAACGGCGCGGTGTCGCCGTCGCTGACCACTGGCAGCCAGCTGGGAGACCTGGTGGTCCTGCTCGGCCAGCTCCTCGGCGAGGTTGCGGTTCCGATCGGTGGTCCACCGCGGGCGGGTCGTCGGATCGCTCCGGGACTCGGGCTCGACCAGCGCCTCCAGCAGGTCGTATCGGCCGCGATCAGCGGCTTGCGGCACCTGCCGGCACGTCGCGCCCGCCCCGGGCGCTGGATCGGCGCCTGCCTCCGACGCGTGGACTCCCACGGTGATTGTCACCCGTGAGACACCCGCCGCCCGCGAAACCAGGGAGCCCCCGTCATAGCCAGCGATCCGGCCTCGGCCGCAAGCACCATCCGATGCCGCCGCTCGTCCGAGTGCGGCAGCACCGTGTCACACTTCGCCGCCGGCACCTGCTCGTCGATCTCCACAGCCACGGCCATAGGAGAAGCTCACGGATATTCAGAGCGCGTTGAGATCATATTGAGGCAACTCCTTAGCGGGCGCGCGGCAACATCGTTTGCGCGGACGGAGGCTGTACGGCGATGACATCAGTGCATCGCGGTTATGGTTGGTAGCCCTAAACCGCGGGCTTCCCGGGGTGGGGCGGTGTCTGGGCCGGCTACCGGGCGATACGGCGACCAGTCTTCCGTATCGCACTGATGCGTGACTGATACGGGACTGACCGGTGGGACGCGCGTTCAAGCCGCGGTCGGCTCGACGCCGGGCCGGGCGTCGAGGGGCAGGACCTGGTCGGCCTCACAGGCCACGCACTCGTCGTCGGGCAGCCCCATGATGAGTCTGAGCTGCTCGACCATGGTCTGGCGCAGGGCATCCTTGCTGAGGTTGGAGTGCGGCATGGGTGCCTCCATGTGTTGCCCGGCCCGGGGAGGGCCGGATGTGGCTGACGGTTCTTGCCTTCCGTCGACGGTCCAGCCGGTACGAGTGCCGTACACGGGCGCGTAGGAGATGTGGACGACTGCCCGGTTTGATGGTGCAGAGGAAGAGCCGGCGCAGCCTCTGCGCCGGTCCACCCCACTCAGGAGGGCGACCTCCTGCGCCTTCGGAGCGTTGCGGTGTGCGCGGGAGATCTTGTCGCGCGCAGTTACCTTAAGCAGGTATCCCTCGCTTGCAGGTTCGGGGCGGCGAACGACCCTCTCGGATTCTCGGCCTGGATATGTGATGTGACAGCCCGGAGAACCGGCCTGTCCGTTTCCGACACGGACACATATGTTCCCTCGTGGAGCAATGAGGCCAGGAAAAGTAGAGCACCTGACGGACATCCGTCGAAAGGGGGAGGCACGGATTGGCCGGGGCGTCAGCAGAGCGTCAGTCTCGCATCAGGACGACCTGCCAGAGTATCTCTCGTGAACGGCTTACCCAATCGGCCACTTACCGGGAGAGGTGTCCGGGGTGGTTTATCGGGGACCTGAGTCCGCGCTCGTGGTCGGAGGATCCTCGTGGTCCGGGCAGGTTCGAATCCTGCCCTCTTCCAGCATGAGGAAGCGATCTCGGCGGACCGCAAGGATGTGGGTCCGCCGAGATGGATTCCGCGCTTTCGAGTCGACGAACCGAGTGCAACCCCTTCCGCGTGGACGAAGTTCACTTGGCATCCGAAGCGCCCAGTGTCCGGTGCCCGAGCTCCAGATCGCTGCGCGTGACATCCTCGATATCGATGGGACCGCTCTGCGCGATGAGATCCTCCAACAGCCCGTCGGCCGCCTAATAGTTCACGCGGAAGGCTCAGCCGGCATTGCGGCTACGGAGCGCCCCGACGTGCTCCCCGCGTACGACGAACTCGCAAATGCACTCCACCACCCGTGCGTTGGACTCCTTGCGCAGATACAGCGCTGTCGCGTTCGCCGACCTGCGGACGAGGCGGTGCGGCTCGGCGTGGTTGACCGCGTGGTGGATAGGCTGAGTCAGCAGCACGTCCGGCGTCGGCCACCAGGCTTCGCCCCTCGTCAAGATCGCCTCGGTGGTGTCGGAAAAGGCGCTGACGTACTCCTCCCGCATGGCCCTGAGCACGTGGCCCTTGGTCTCGAAGTACGTGCAGCCGCCCTTGCCCATGCCGGCAGCCGTGGTGATGTCCTGGACAGCCCCCTTTCGCTCCCGTGCGTGAGGAAGACATGACAAATCCCGATCCCGCCGCCCGAGGCAAAGGTCTTCTGCTGCCTTTCATCTGCATCGGGATCTTCATGGTCTACCTCGACTCCACGATCGTGAACGTGGCACTGCCCGAGATCCAGCACGCCCTGTCCACCAACATGACCCAGCTGCAGTGGGTCATCGACGCCTATGCCCTCGTCGTTGCTTGTCTGCTGGCGAGTGCCAGGGGCTGGAGCGACTCGTTGCTCCTCGCCGCCTTCGCCTTCGCCGCCGTCGCGATGACCGCTTTCGTCGGCCGGGAGCTGCGCCAGGAGCATCCCATGCTGCCGATGAGCCTTTCCCGCAGCCCCGTGCTCGTCGTCGCCGGCGCGGTCAACTTCTTCGGCCTGTTTGGCCTCTATGGGAGCATCTTCCTACTCACCTTCTACCTCCAGCGGGTCAACGGGCTGTCCACCACCGAGACCGGCGTACGCTTCCTGGCCCTGAATGTCGCGATCATGGTGTTCTCGTACGTTGCCAGTGTGGTCGCCGCCAAATTCGGTCCCAAGGTGCCGATTCTCACCGGTTCCGTGGCGAGCGTCGTCGGCCTCTTCGCCCTTGGCCTGCTGGGCCCGGGAAGCGGCTACAGCGAGTACTGGTGGTCGATGGCCCTGCTCGGCGCCGGTGTCTCCTTGGTCGGCGCGCCCGCCACCGTCGCCCTGCTCTCCTCGGTGCGCCCCGAGCAGGCTGGCACCGCCTCCGGCGTCTGCCACACCTTCCGGCAGGTGGGCAGCGTCTTCGGCGTCGCCCTCTGTGGCACCTTGCTCATCCGGCACCTAAGTGACGCGGTCCCGGACGCGGTGGCCGGGACCGCCATGGACCCCGGCATGCGGCAGGAAGCCGTGAGCGCGCTCTCGCATGGCGATCTGGGAGTCATCGGACAGCTGCCGGCCCAGCTGCGGGGCCCGGTGAGGGACACGGTCGGCCCGATCTTCACCGAGGGCTGCGGATCGGGTTCACCACTGCCGCGATCGGCACACTCGTCGGCGGCCTGTTCGCCCTGATCATCCTGCCCGGCCGGAAGAAGCAGGCTGCCAAGGCCGCGGCCGCCCCCGCGACAACCGCTCCCAAGCTCGCCTCCGATCCCGCATCTCGCTGATCCAGTGGCGGCGTCCGGCGCGGTGCGTCGTGGCCGCCGGCGCCCCTACACCCCTGTACCGGAGCCTCCGTGGAGACCAAAGTCCTCGCCGACGCCTACCAGGACCTGCTGGCAGCGGCCGAGTCCATCACCGAGAACTGCCCCATAACCGATGCCGACCGGGTCCAGGCGGACTGGCTGCTGGCGCACATCGCCCTCAGCGACCGGGCGCTGATCGACGCCGCTCGTCAGATCCTATTCGGGCACAGTGCCTCGATCGACAACGCCCGGGCCATGTCGAAGTCGGAGATCGCCAAGGTGCTCTCCGTGACGAGTCACACGGAGCGGGTGGGCATGGTCCGCCGTAACTCCCGCGAGCTCCTCGCCGTCCTCGAGCGCACTCCGGATACCGCGGCGGACGGGACGGTCCGCGCCCGGCTGCTCGACCGGAACGGCGCGGTGGTCTTCGAGGACGACTTGCCCTGGGGGGAAGTGATCCGGTTGCGTGCCACGGAGCACATCCCGGGGCACGCAGCCTCCCTGGCGTCCTGGGGCTCAACCACGCGCGGAGTTTGACCTGCTTTCGAACTCCTCGGCATGTGCACCGACGAGGCGTCCGTCCACATCACCCGCAGCCGCCTCGGTCGCCTCACCCGCCAAGGCTTCCTCACCCAACCCGGACGAGGCCGCTACCAGAAACGGACTTGACGACCTCTCAGTTGACTGTCTCCTCGAGGCCGTCGTGTTCGGTGTCGTGCCGCACCTGCACGGGGAAGCGTTGAGATCTGCCTTCCTGCGGGAATTTCTGTGTGCGACAATTCACCATCACCACCACCTGACGACGGGGGTTGGAGGGGTGGTGGCCGGGCGTCTCTGGGCAGCAGGGATAGTGTGGCGCGCTGATGTGCTCCCGCGTGCAGCCCTCCGACGCTTGCCACAACAACTCAAGGGCGAGACCTCGCCCACATTCGTTTCCGACGCAGACAGCTGCAAGGGAGAACGGTGTGCTGAGCTTCTCGATACTCGGAGCCTTGGAGATACGCACCCCCGCCGGGCATGTGGAGATTCCAGGAGACCTGCAGCGCGCTCTCATCCAGGTACTGCTCGTGAGTGAAGGCCGGGCCGTACCGGGTGAGATGCTCGTAGAAGAGGTGTGGGGGGACTCGGCACCGGACCATCAGACCAACGCGCTCCAGGCACACATCAGTCGACTGCGTCGTCGGCTGAGATCCTTGGAACCCGAGCGCATCACCTCGCGTTTGACCACTCATCCCTCCGGCTACCGGCTGGTGGTGGGGAGCGGAGAGCTCGACGCCGCGGAGTTCGTCCAGAAGGTCGGAGAAGCGGAGACGCTGCTCCCCGAGTGCCCCGCGCGGGCGGCCGAACTGTTGCGCCAGGCTCTGGGTATGTGGCGAGGACCAGTATTCGGTCACTTCCCCGGCGGCTCCGCGTGCCGTCTCGCCGGTGCCCGCTACGAAGAGCACCGACTGCGCTCGATGGAACTCCTCTTCGATGCCGAAATCGGTGCCGGCCGCCATGCACAGATCCTTGCCGAACTCAACGACGTCCACACCAGCAACCCGCTGCGGGAACGTTTTTGCGAACAATTGATGATCGCTCTGTACCGGTCGGGTCGCCAGGCCGACGCCCTCGACGCCTACCGCCGCATGTGGCGCAGGCTCTCCGACGAGATCGGCGTCCTGCCCTCACCGTCCCTGCGCGGCGTGGAGCATGCAATTCTGTCCCACGATCCCGAGCTCGCGCGGGGCGGCGACCTCCACATTTCCCAGTTGGCCTGATTCTGAGGTTACCGTCGGCGTCCGTGGCGGGGGAGCACGGTCGCGCGGTGTGCGGCGCCGGTACACATAGGGCCGTACACCGCGGTGGTTCAACCGGTGTGTTCCGCCAGGCGGGATCCGACGACCGAGCCGGCCCGTTCACAGTGGACGATCGAGAACCGGCTCCACCACATCCGGGACACCACCTTCGCCGAGGACGCCTCGGAGATCCGCACCGGCCACGGACCGGCCAACCTGGCCACCCTCCGCAACCTCGCGATCAACGACCTCCGGGACGCCGGACACCGCAACATCGCCACCGGACTCCACGAGGCGTCCTACGAACCATTCACCCGACCACTCAAGCTCCCGGCATCGTCTGACCAGCACCACAACAACAAGATCACCACGACTTTGAATCAGCCCTGGCCACAGACCCAGCGAGTTCAAACGTGAAGCTCAGCCAGCACCTCGCTGCAGAGCATCACCGCGAAGCCCGCCATGACGAGCGAGGAGCAGATCGAGATGATCCGCCGCACCCTGGGCGTCAGCCGGTTACGGACGGCGGAGGCGGCCCCGCCGAGGAAGGTGAACCACAGCAGCGAGGCGAGCACCGCGCCCAGCGCGAAGGCCAGCCGCCCCAGGCCGGAGTGAGTGGCCGCCACCGCGCCCAGCACCCCCACGGTGTCGAGCACCGCGTGCGGGTTCAGCAGCGAGACGCCCGCCGCGCGAACGACCGTTGCACGCGGCCCCGACACGGACGACCCGGTGTCCTCCAGGTGCTCAGCCGACGCTCGCAGGCCCTGCACCGCGAGGTAGAGCAGGTACCCGGATCCGGCAACGAGCAGCACGGTGCGCAGGGTGTCGTTGTTCTGGAACACCGCCCCCAGGCCGAGGGCCCCGACAGCGATCATCAGGGCATCGCAGCACGTCGTCGCCAGCGTGGCGTGCAGGAAGCGCGGGTATCCGAGACTGATGCCTTGCTGGATGATGAAGAGGTTCTGCGCCCCGATGGGCATGATGAGGCCGAGTCCCAGCACCAGCCCCGACAGAGCTTCTGCAAGTGTCACACCCACGGCTCAGCCGAGGATGCGGGACGACGCGGATGCGCGAATGCGCGAATGCCGCGAGAAGGCCGCAGATTTCGGGCGATGATGAGCTTCTTCAGCCAGCGGTCCGTGCCGTCGAACCGTGCCGTGAACGCCTTCCTGCCGTGAACGGCACGGTAGTTGTCGATGATCAGCAGGCTGCCTTGACCGACGATGATGTCCTGCTGGGCAGCTTCGAGCTGCCGGACGATCTCGTCCAGCGCCCTCTCGGCCTCGGTGTCACCGGACAGGCATGCATGAAGTACGGATCGATCCGCAGGTACGGGTCGTCCTCCGCGCCGAAGAGCACGGCGACGGGCTGAGGGTTGTCCCGCATCTCCCGCATCCGGGCGAGCCCGGGGTGCCGGGGGTCCTTGGCGGCCAATTGCCGCAGATGCTCGTCGTCGGGGAGGATGTGAAAACGCTCCTGGAACAGCACATCACGGTGCTCGTCACTCAGCTGGACGTCCCGTATAGAGGCGAGGGTGGTCGGTGTGCCGTCGTGATTTCGCGCGCCGAAGAGCAGTAGGTAGTCGCACCGGTCCGGGTGGAATCCGTCCTCGGTGTGCCACTCCAGCAGCACCTGCCCGTGGCCGCTCTGCGCGCCTTCCTCCTCCTGTACCGGCAGCACGTTCTGAATCATCCTGCCGTCCTGGAGCGTGGACCAGGTGTACGGCTCTCCAAGCGCCATGCCCACCAGCGCCAGAAAGTACTCCTCCCGGCGTCCCGCGGGCGCGTCGGCGGCCTGGCGCCAGCTGGGGGCGTGGGACCGAGCCGCGAGTCGTCAACGGGCAGTCCGTGGATCAGCGCGGCGGCCGAGCCCTCCGTGGAGCGGAACTCGTGCAGGAACCTTCGTAGTCCGTCGGGAAGGTTTGCGGCCAGTTCCCATCTGCGCTCGTAGAAGCGCTCGCCGCCCGGATCGTCGCCGATCCGTGACAGCTCGTCGAGAATGGCCTCGATCCGCGAGATATCACCGAGCCCGAGTGTGTAGCCGGCCGGCGATGTGCGGGTACGGGTGCTCATCATCACTCCAGTGCTCTGGTTGTGTGTCCGGTTGCCCCTCGACCGACCGACACTGGCCTGTCGGTGTGTTAGCGCCATGTGTCACTTGCATGCCAGTCGTCTGTTGCCCTGTGATACGTGCGTCGGGTGACGGAGGTTCTTCCAGAGGCGTGGCGCCTGGTATCTGCCGCTCTGCTACGTGGCTCGCGGCGGACGGATCGGCCGCGCTGAGGTGCCCTGACATCCTGCGGCGTACGCGCACCTCGATGGGGCATGCCTACGGCTGCCGCCGCGTTCCAGTGGGTGCTTCTCCTGTCGTGTGCCCGCCGACAGCTGAGGCGGTGCCGGCCGCCGAACCTCATGCGTCCGGGACGAGGCGTGATTTTGGCACCCTTCCCGCTGGGGTCGGTGCGGAAGGCGTTCGAGGAGACGCCGACGACGGTGCGGGACAGGGCGGCGAGCGCACCGCGTGGGTTGGCGGCCCGTGGCCGGGTCCCGACGGCGGGGAGCCGTCGGGACCCGGCCGCGGGAGGCGGTCAGGCGGAGGCGATAGCCAGGACCGCGTTCTGGCCGCCGAATCCACAGGACTGACTCAGCGCCAGGTCGATCGGCAGGGACGTGGCCGCCTCGGCCACCTTGATGTCGACAACGGGGTCGAGCGCGGTGAGGTTGGCCGTGGGCGGCACCAGACTCTGTTCAACGGTGAGCACGGTGAACACCGCCTCCACCGCACCCGCGGCGCCCAGCAGATGGCCCGTCACGCCCTTCGTCGAGGTCACCAGCGGATCGCCGGGCAGCGCACGCTTCACCACGGCGGCCTCGACCGCGTCGTTGAGCGGCGTGGACGTGCCGTGCGCGTTGACGTGCTGTACATCGCCGGGGGTGGCTCCCGCGTCGGCGAGGGCGGCCCGTACGGCGGTTTCCAGTCCGGACCCGTCCGGACGCGGAGACGTCATGTGATGGGCGTCGGCGGTGGCCCCGTAGCCCAGCACGCGGGCGCGGACCCGGGCGCCGCGCGCACGGGCGTCCGCGGTGCGTTCCAGCACCATAATGCCCGCGCCCTCACCGGCCACGAACCCGTCCCGGTCGACGTCGAAGGGGCGGGACGCCGACGCGGGGTCGTCGTTCCTCCGGGACAGCGCTCCCATTTGCGCGAACCCGGCCATCACCAGCGGTGTGAGCATGGCTTCGCTGCCGCCGGTCAAAACGACGTCGCAGCGGTCGAGGACAAGCAGGTCGCGCGCCGTGCCGATGGCCGTCGCACCGGAGGCGCAGGCCGTCGAGACCACCAGGTTGGGCCCGGTGGCGCCGAACTCGATAGCCGCCTGCCCGGCAAGCATGTTCGGCAGCTGCATCGGCAGGAGCAACGGGGAGACCCGCTCGGGGCCTTGGGTGCGCAGCACCTCATGCTGCGCCTCCACCGTCGCCGGTCCGCCGTCGCCGCAGCCCAGGACGACACCGACGCGGGCGCCGTCCCAGGCCCGCGGTTCGAGACCGGCGTCGGCGAGTGCCTCACGTGCGGCCACGAGCGCGAACTGTACGAACCTGTCCAGGCGCAGGGCCCTCCGGGCGCCGATCAGGGCGTCCGGGTCGAAGCCGGGAACTCGACAGGAGATCCGCACCGGGTTGTGTTCCAGCACCGGGTCGGCCGCGGCGGTGGCGCGGCCCGAGCGGACGGCCGTCCAGCTCGGCACGACCCCGATGCCGCCCGGAGTGACGAGGCCGAGCCCGGTGACGGCGACATCGGTGTCGGCCATCAGATCCTCGCGCCCCGGCTCTCCACCAGTGCCACCATGTCGCCGATGTTCTTCGCCTCCAGCAACTCGTCGTCGCTGACCTTGGCCCCGAACTCGGTCTCGATCATGAGCGACAGCTCCACGACGGCCAGTGAGTCGAGCTCGATGTCCTCGCGGGTGGCCTCGGGAGTGATCAGGTCGGGGGAAACCTTCAGCTTGTCCACGAGCAGGGACTTGAACTGTTCGAACACAACATGTCCTTCCGGTGAGTCGAATGGGGGGATACGGGCCTGGTGGTGTCAGAAGGCAGTGATGTCGGGCCATTCGAGGGTGGTCGCGCCCCACACCAGTCCGCCGCCGAACGCCGTGAGCAGTACCTTGTGGCCGGCCTTGAGCTGCCCGGCCGCCGTGGCCTGCGCCAGCAGCAGGGGGAGGGAAGCGACACCGGTGTTGCCGACGTGCTCGATGTTGGACAGTCGCCGGGAAGGCGGAATGTCCAGCCGGTCGGCGACGGTCGCCAGGATACGGGCGTTGGCCTGGTGCGCGGCGAATCGGTCGATGTCCGTCGGTCGCCATCCCGCCCGGGCCACCGCCTCCCGCGAGGCCTGCGTCATGTGCTCGACCGCGTGCCGGTAGGTGTCCCGCCCGCGCATCCGGAAGTAGTGCTCCTCAGGAGCGGCGGGCCGACCGGACGAGCGCTGACGCGATCCGCCCGCCGGCACCTCGATGAGATGACTCAGCTCGCCGTCGCTGCCGAGCACCAACGGGCCCACCGCGCCCGGCTCCCGGGGGTCTCCGGCCCGCAAGACGATCGCCCCCGCGCCATCCGCGAAGATGACGGCGGTGCTGCGGTCCTGTGGATCGATGATGGTGGTGAACGCGTCCGCCGCGATGAGCAGCACCCGGTCCGCGACGCCAGCCGCGATCAGGCCGGAAGCAGTGGCCAGGCCGTAGAGGAAGCCTGAGCAGACCGCGGACACGTCGAAGGCGGCGACGCCGCCGAGGCCCAGCCGCGAGGCCACGGCAGGAGCGGTGGCCGGACATGGCTGGTCCGGTGTGGTCGTGGCCAGAACGACCCCGTCGGCGGCCGCGCTGCCCGCCGACTTCAGCGCGCGCTGCCCGGCCTCCACCGCCAGGTCGGAGGTGGACGTGCCGGGGGCGACCACGTGCCGGGTGGCGATCCCGGTACGCGTGCGGATCCACTCGTCCGACGTGTCCAGCCGGGCCGTCAGGTCCTCGTTGGTGATCACGTCGGGCGGCACGTACGACCCGATGCCGGTGATCACCGCGGCCCGGCCCATGGCCGCCGGTGACGTCGTGCCCCGCCCGCTCATTCCTGGTTCCTCTGGCCGGCCAGGGCCTCGACCGGCAGCCCCATGTACGCCGTGTGGGCCTCGGCCATGCCGTAGCGCTGCACGGGGGTGGTGTCGGGCATCCGGACCCCGGGCCCCAGTTCGTAGCCGCCGATCTTGTCAGACAGGGCACGGAACCCGAACTCCGGGATCAGGGCCTCGCGCAGCGGGCCAGGCCCCTTCGGGAAGTCCGGTATGACGGAATTCCTGTGGTGGCCGGTCTCGCCCCGGTCTCGCAGGGTGCCCTGGGCGACCGACGTAAGCGCGTACGTGAGGTCGCGTTCACTCGGGCCGAGGGTGAGTTCCTTCGCTCCGTCCAGCGGACCGGGCGCCTTGTCCCAGTCCGCCTCGGGAGCCACGGGGTCAGTCATGCGGCCGTCTCCTTTCTGGTCTGGTGAGCCAGCGCGGTGCCCCGGGCCGGGTCGAGCGAGCCGGTGAACAACCCGCCGCGTAACTGATCAACGGGGGCGTTGCCCGCGAGTCCGAGGACGGGCCTTACGGAACCGGGAGCCCAGGTGCGTACGGCGTTCCAGTGGTACTCCGCCCAGGCGGGAGCCGCCACGGCAGCCGCCTCGCTCGCCAGGCCCAGAGCTGCGTCACCCGCCAACGCGCGGCGTCCGACGACGTATGAGTGGTGGGCAAGGCCCGCGGAGGGGTCCCGCGCGGGCGTGCGCTCGACGAGGGGCACACTGGTGAAGACGTCCTCCCGCAGAGACCTACCGCTGATGGTGTACACGCCGTCGCTCTCGGTGTCCTTCCCGGCGATCCGGAGCGGGTGGTTGCGCAGAGGGAAGGAACCTTCGTTCCCTTCGGTACCCGGCGTTGCGACAGAACACGCGGAGGGAATCTTCTCGACGGTTCCGTTCGAGGGCATGGTTGGCCTTTCGGTACGGCCTGTGGCATTTCAGCGCGGTACGTCGAATTCCGATGTTCCCGATCCTGACAGTCGCCTCTGACCCGTCTCTGACATCGAGCTGATCCTGCCCTGCCGAGGCCGGTGAGTTTGACGAGGCCGCCACTCCGGACGTGAGGCAAGGCCCGCCCTGGCCAGTTCTGGTTTGGTGGCGCAGGCCCGCTCCTCGGGGATCTTCGCGGCGCGGCAGCGCTCGCGGTCGTCCGTCCAGGACTTGGGCGAGTAGAGCTCGCGGTCCACCAGGGCCCGGCCGCGTGTGGTGGCGTAGGCGGCGAAGAGTCGGGTAGGACCGGCGGCTCAAGCAAGCCCCAGAGGCTCACAGAGCCGGGACATCCGGCACTTCACATACTCACTGACGGCTCTCCTGTCCGCACACCGAGCGACTGAGCGCTGACACCGGGATTGCGGTGCCTTTCGGTGAAGAAGCCGATGACAGCGGCGTTCCGGGTGCCGGTGTTCCGGACGACGCCGCGCCTGCGTGTATCAGGCTGGGCGGTTCAGCGGCTGTGTCACCGACGCCGGCATGGGCGGTGAGGGCGCCGACGGGGGATTACCGGCGAGGTGATCAACGCGTGTGGACCACCGGGAGGCCGGTGAACGGCTGGGAGGGCCGACTGAAAGGTTGGGGCGACCGCTCCTCGTCACAGCGGCGGGCCAAGAGGGTTCCGATGGATCGTCGGTCGGATCGATGTGGGGTACGTGGTGCGAGCGACGAGCAGCGGGGCCGGACAGAGTCGAACGCCAGGCGGTCGTGACCCCCGCGTGGTCATCGGCGTTGCCGCCATAATCGTCGGCGCCGGCGGGCGTGGGACTTCGGCGTGCGGAAGACAAGAGGGGCTCCGGCCTGCCGCGCCCGCTGAACCCGGGCAAGGTCTCCCGACCCGTCCGCCGAATCCTGCACGGGTCCACGGGGGGTCACAGCTCGCCCTCGGTGGACCCCGACGGCAGGTCGTCCACTACGACTGGGGTCGCGAGCAGGGCGGCCAGACCGTCGTCAATGCCGAGGTGCTCCGTCTCGGTGCCCGGCGGCACCGCGCGCACGGTCCGCTCCAGCCAGGCGGACACCTGCGCGCTCGGCGCTTCCAGGAACGCGTCACCGTCAGGCGACGACAATGCCATCAGGATCACGTTGCGGCCCTCGACCTTGCCAGGCCAGACGCGGATGTCACCATGGCCGGACGGACGGAGGACGCCCTCCATGAGCAGCTCGCGGGCGAGCGTCCAGTCGACCGAGTGCTCGGAATCGATATGAAAGATGATGCGGACCGCATACGGGTCGTCCGTGCGGTACGTGAGACGGGCGGGGACGGGGATCGAGTGCGCGGCGGAAAGGATGAGCTGCAGCTCAAGCTCGCATACGACGACGTTGCTCTGGGTGTTCTGCATGACGCGACGCCTCTCTCTTGGTGTGCCTTCACCTGAAGAGAGGGGGATCGGGCGGGATCATTACGCGACTTCCGAGAGCTTTTTTGAAGAAGTTCTTCCCGCCTCGGCGGCCGAGGCGACTGAACAGAGGCCCGAGGAACACGGCAACCGCCGATGCATTGCCTCGTCTTCCTGGGCGACACCCCAGATCCGGCGGGCCCGGCAGCTGGTTCGTCGGCCCGACCAGCATTGCGAGAGATCGTGGAAACCGGCGCGCTGCTGCTTGTGACCTGAGTCAGAGATTCGGTGGCAGTAAGCGGCGACTCTGTCGAGGATCTCGTCGGCTGTCTTCGTCCAGACGAAGGGCCGGGGGGCCTCGTTCCAGTCGGTGAGCCAGTCCCGGATGTCGCGTCCCGGAGCCGAGGCCCGCGAGGCGAGGCGGCGGGCTGCTGAGGCCCTGGCGCACGAGGTCACGGTGATCCACATCGCGTCCCGGCGGAACTACGGCGTCCCGCGCATCACCGCCGAACTGCGCCGGCGGGGCCGGCCGGTCTGAGGTTCCCCCGAGATGCGGGGATGGGTGACAGAGGTCAGATGGGTGTCATGAGAGGAGCCCAGACGATGCCTGCCCCGAGGAAGTACCCGCTGGAGTTGCGTGAGCGTGCGGTTCGGATGTACCGGACCTCCGAGCCGAAGCCCGTGATCCGCCGCATGGCCGAGGAACTCGGCGTGCACCACGAGGCCCTGCGTAACTGGATCCGGCAGGCCGAGGCCGACGCCCCCGAAAACGGGCTGTCACCGCGCCATACCCCCACACCGTCGTCACCTTCCTGACGCGTGGGCGACCCGCTCGTCGGAGGCCAGGGGGAGTCGGGTCGATCGCGGCGCGGCGGCCGGAGCCGAACGGGGCTGTCGGCCGAATCGGCCGACAGCCCCAGGCACCCGACGGCGATCGCTACGTCCAGCGCGTCCCGCTCTCGGACGCCCGTTCCACCCGGGCAGGCAGGGCCCACGGTTGGGGGCAGGCGGGGCCGACGGGCTTTCGTCGATGTCAGCCGGTCTAGCAGTCGCCGAGGCCGACCGAGCTCACCGTGTCGTTGAGGTACGGCCCGATATTGGGCGTCGGGTGCCCCGGCGGGACGGGAATGCAGATGCCCGTGCCGTCGTGGTCCGTGTAGAGCCTCCACGTCTCGTTCGTCCGGTTCCAGTAGGACGTCGTCGTGTCGTTCCACTGGTGGTGGAGGAGCGGAATGTCCGGGAAGACCATCAGGAGGCCGTTGTAGTTCGTGTCGCCGAACAGGCAGAGCATGTTTTCCGGACACCGCTCCCAGCCCTCGGTGGCGGCCGCGGGGGTGGTGGTCGCCGCGGTGGCACCGATGGCGAGCGCGCCCGCCAGGACCATGCCGGAGATCTTCCGGGAGATCCTCTTGTTCATGGGTTACCGCTTCCTTGGTCGCCCCAGCAGGGCTTGACAACAAGTGACTTGGACCGTCACCCACCTACGTGGACCGGCCGGAACCGGTTCATGACCACGACACCGGTAGGTGTCGCATGTCCGGCAGGACGGGGCCGGTGCTCGGCGAGCTGTCGCTCGGGATGGATGTCGGAGGCATCGGCGCCCGCCGCCGTGGTGAGCCGGGTACGGGTGTCGATTCGCACCTTCCGACGCGGCGCGTACGGGGATTCGCCCGGACCGCGGTCGACGGCGCCGAACGACACGGACACGGGCGTGCCGTCCAAGGGGTCAGCGAGGTGTTGGCCGCGCCGGGGATACCGGTCCTCCAACGCGAGGTACGGGCCCAGCGAGTCGACGATCCGGCCGGCGGACGACTTCGAGACATCGAAAAGCCCTGCAATATGACGCAACGTCAGATTCGTTCTCAGGTACGCTGCCACCAGCAGCACACGCCGCTCCAGCGGCAGGCTCCACGGCCGCCCCCGACGGGTCTTGTCGACTCCCTGCGCGCGGAGCGTCGAGACCAGCGCGGCGAAGGCGTCCGGCGTGAGTCCGGTGAGCGATGTGACCCACGCCGCGTCCGCTCTCTCTCGTCCATGATGCACAGCAAGGCACCTCCACGTGTGCCGACGGCCGCGCGTTGCACCGCCGGCCCTTCAACATGAACAGAGGCCCGGCATTCGTCCATTCGACCCGAGGAACGGGCAGGCAGGCGCCTGCGCGGTGTTCCCGCAGAAGTCGCTCCGGGCGGGCGGATCAGTCCCGGCCCGCGTCCCTGTGGAGGGCGCGCACATCCGCGGCCAGGTCGGCCACGGGGACACACTGGCCGCCGAACCCGTCACATCGGGCGAGGACCGCATCGTGCATGAGTTCACAGGTGTCCATCGGCTCTACCGTCACCGCGTTCACCGGAGCCGGCAACCCGTGCACTTGCGAGGCAAGGGACAACTTCACCCGTCCCGCCCGAGTCGCGGCGGCCAGCCTCACCACGCGAGGATGCACGGCCAGCCTCTCCACGCCGGAGAGAGGCGTGCCCAGGTCGACCACCGGCATGATCGCGGTGGCGCGGCCGAGCGAGGTGACGGCCGCGTCCACGTCCGCAGCGGATCGCACGTCGGGCAGGACCACACCATCCGCGACCTCCGCCAGTTCCGCGAAACGCGGGCCCGGATCCACGTGTCCGCCGAAACCGATCCGGTGGGTCGGGTCCATACGCAGCCACACCTGCGCGTCGAGGCATGCGCGGACGGAACCCAAGACTGTGCGTGCGGCGCTGAGAGCCGAGTTCACGCCCTGGCGCGCCGCGCACGTGAGGACGTCGATGATGACCGCGTCCACCAGACCCGGCTCCCACTCCTCGAAGTGGGGAGGTCGACCGGGGTCGGCCATGACGAAGGCACGAGGTGCCGTGAACCTGTTGGGACGGTCGAGGAACTCAGGGATCTGCTGCTCCACGCTCACGAAGACCTCCCCTGGGCTGTGCTTCACGCGGCGCCCGTCGATGATGTGTGCGGCCCTTGCTCGGAACTCCGTCACTTACGCATCCCCGACTACGCACCGCGAGCCCGCTCGGATCACCAGCTGGAGATCCTGCTGCGCTTCGCCCCGCGGCCCCCTCGGCTCAGCGGGGATTCGTCGCTGAGCCATGCCGCCACCGCGGCCGCGATCGGCTGCTCCGTCTCCAACTCGACGAACCCGAACTGGCCACCCTGGTTGCACTCCAGGAACCACCATGTCCCATCGGGGTCTTCCGCCAGGTCGAAGGCGCCATAGGACAGTTGGGCACGCTCCAGGTACACCGCGACCGAGCGGCGCACATGCCCGGGGGTCTTGACCGGATTCCAGCGGTGCCCGGTGTTCCCGTAGCGGCCATCGACCTGATCCGCCCCCGCGACCTTGCGTGCCGCGAAGCACTGGTCGCCCACCATGGTGAGCCGGATGTCCGCGCGCTTGCGCACGAATCGCTGCAGCAGGGTCGGCCCCGCCGCCACGCTGGAGAAGTCCGCATCGGCCGGCACGAGCGTCGTAGGCAGGGCTACGGGCGGGTCGCCCAGCGGCCGGCTCGACACGGGCTTCACGACCACATGCCGGTACTGCCGGGCGAAATCCTGCGCCACCTGCGGATAAGTGGTCACGACGGTGGCCGGCACGGCGAAGCCACAACGATGAGCCAGGCGCAGTTGCCATGGTTTGAGGCGGGCGCGGGCGGCCGCGGCGGGCTCGTTCATCCAGCGTCCCCCGATGCCCTCGAGCAGCCCGTAGAACGCCTGCGCGCTCTCGGCGGTGAGCCACTCGCACGAGTCCTCGGCGTGCGCGGCGGGCACGCCGGGGCGCCGTACCCACACCGAGCGGACGTGATCCAGGTTGACCACGCGGCCCCCGCTCGACAGATACCCGTGGAACTCCCCACGTACGTACTCCCCCGACATCGCACCGCGGTCCGGCAGATCCGCCGGATCGAAGCGCAGCAGCGGTACACCACCGTCGTTCAACCGACTCACCACCATGTCGGCAGTCACGTCCTGCTCACAGGTCAGCACCAGCACGGTCATGGCAGGACCGCATCAGTCGTCGAAATGTGTGGCGGAGCCCGCCGTGGACGCGGTGGAGCCGAGCCGCAGCATGAGGTCCTTGTCCTTCGCCGCGAGTCGTCCATCGGCCAGCACGTTCAGCTGCAGGACGTCGTCGTACTCGAAAGGAGCGTCGGTCACGGGCTCCTGCTCCGCGACGGTCGCGTATCGCCACAAGAACTGCTTCATCTGGTTCCCCTTCCCTCCGGGGCCGGCGGGCCCGTCAGGAGCGACTACGTTCCGGACATGGCCGAATCCTCGATTACGGGACAAGTTCCGTCCTTCCGCCCAGGCGGTCGCCAACGTGCTCGCGCTCCGAGTCCACGGACGTCGACAGGAGGCACACGGCCCCTCCTCCGGCGACCACTCCCGGCCACATCGAGCCGGCACAGCCGCTCAGGCGAGGTACGTGTGGCTGAACTTCGCCCCCTGCCGGTCCGTAGAGGCAGGAGCACGTCCCGCGCTCGTGCCGGACAGTCAGTCACCCGACAGGGGGTCGAAAGTGAACACCGAACGGTGAGGGCGAGCCCGACGGCGGTGCCTGAGTCGGTGCGCGCCGGAGTCGGTGGAGTCAAGTCCCGAACTACGAGGTGAACCCGTTGATCAATGCTGAGGTCGAGACAGGCGCCGCCGCCTGCCAGGGAGCGGATCCTGCCCTGTTCTTCCCCGCCGATGCCCGTCCTCATCGTGAGGAGGAGGTGGAGGCCGCGAAGAACCTGTGCGGCACCTGCCCGGTGCGTCAGCGGTGTCTCACCCGCGCGGTGGAGCTCGATGAGTGGGAAGGGATCTGGGGCGGGTTCACCGGACGGGAACGACGCCGCATGCGGATGCAGGCACAGCGGTTGCGTCAACTCGACCGCCGGTTGATCAACGATCTGCTGGCGGGCCGTCGGGTGACGGTCCGAGGTCTGGACAGGCCGGCGGTGGTCCACGCTCTGGCCCGGCGCGGGTGGAGCCAGGCCCTTATCGCCCAAGCGCTCGGACTTGAGCCCTTCGCCGTCCAGCTGGCCTCGGCCACCGCGGCGGACGCCGAACTCTACGTCGCCGCCGAGCGCAGGGCCGCGCAAGGGACACTCGAAGTCGCCGCCTTGCGCTGAGTCTCGGCCAGGTGCGGTGTGGCTCCCGCGCTGCGCGGGACCGGCTGACCTGCCAGAGGCCAAGGACGACGTGGCCCCGGGCGTACGGGCCGTCGAGGGGGGCAGCGGCAGCCGACCGGAGCCCCGCGGTGACGGGATGGGCTGGCAGGTCGCATCCGTAGCGCCTACGCGCCCCTCAGGGGCCGGCCCCATCCCCTTCCGCACGTGGACCTGACGGCTCTCCGCCGCAACCCCACCCCTGAAGTCCGGGGCTGGGGCGTCACGGAGAACCTGGCAGATCGCCTGGCTCACCCTGAGAGAGGATCCCGATCCACCATGGCCGTCGCCCCGACGCACCGCGCCGTCTTCCTCGAGCGCACTGCCGACGAGTCCCCTGCCCCGATCGTCGTCCTGCGCCGCCGCGTCGCCGACTTCGACCTGTCCGACCGTGAGCGGGAGCGTGGCTGGGAGGTCACCTTCCAGACCGTCTTCACCGCCGACTCCGCTCTGACCGGCTCGTTCCCCAGCACCCTGACCCCCACCATCGCGCCGATGACCTGGACGAGATACCCGCAGGTCGAAGAAGCTCCTTACGCGGCGTGCGTGGTCACCTACCTCGGCTCCGCCGACGACATCCACGGTTGGTGGCTCCACTACACCCAGCTCCGAGACGAGTCGGGAGAACCCCAGCCCGCCCTCACCCTGATCGCGCCCTGCGCATGCGGCACGTACATCGACGTGAAGGTCCGGGACGAGGACGCGCTGATCGTGATGCTGGACGAACTCGACACTGCGCCTGGTGCCCCCGTCGCATGCGACTACCACCTGCGCATCCGCTCCCACAGCTACGCCGATCCGGCGCACAACAGTTTCCTGCGGCCCTCCGTGGACACGTCGCCGCCGAATCCTGAAGCTTCACCCAGGCGTGCCCCGGCAGCGAGCACCGCGCCGCGATCGCCGCAGTGAGCAACAGTCGCGAGCCGACCTACCCCGGGGGGGCTCCCGGCGTCAGGCACACGGGCGCCCCGGCGGGGCGCCGCTGGGCGTGCAGGAGGGGACACAGGGCGAGGCCCCCTGCACCATCGAACTCAGCAGGCCGGATACCCCCACGGCATGTGCAGACAGGTGGCCACGACCCCCGAGGAGCCGTGACGGCACTCGTCCCACAGGGCTGGGCTGCTGTCCCCACCACGGCTACGACAAGCCATCCGGAAAGGTTCAACGGCGTTGGCGCCTTTCTTCCTGCAGGCGGGACGACGACTTCAGCACGTTCCTCGACGAGGCTCTGGCCAGGGCCGTCCCCACCAAGAACGGGACAAACCTCGCGAAGGTGCACCCAAGGTGTCGCGGAGGCCGTCACCGCGCGAGGCCATGGCCGTGGTCAACGGCCCAATCCACCGGCTACGACACTCTCGCCGGACCTGGGCTCTCCCCTCCGGAGAACCGGCCTCGTGCTCCTGATAAGCGCTGGAGAGATCGTCCAGGTGCTGCCGAGCCTTGTCGAGAAGGTCCGTCGGTTCGCGCATCGCGGTGTCCAGGAGCTGGATACCGTGCTCAAAGTCGTGGAACCCGATACTCCGCCACAGCGCAGCGATCTTCTCCGTGGCCCTGTCACGGTCAGCGGGCCGGGCCTTGCACCCTGCTGGCCATTCGCCCGGGCCAGGCCGGGCGGCTACCGCGCAGCACCCACCGGCCAGCCGGCGAATCGCCTCGGCGGCGAAACCCGGGCCGAGGCCGAATCCGCGCCACTCCGCCTCCAGGAACATCCTGTCCAGGATCAGCAGGTCACCGACCGGCCATTCGATGGCCTTCTCGAAGGCCTCCGAGAATTCGTTGCCACCGGCGTCGAACACGGCGGCCGCGATACTCACCAGAGCCCCGGACTCCGCGTCGGCGGCCTTCGCACGGTTGCCGCCGGTGCAGTCCCGCAGCCGCCAGAAGGTCGCATGTCCGATGTCGCGACCGTTGTCAATCTGATCCTGGCACACCACAGTGCAGCCGCCCTCGCACTCGTCTTCCTCGAAGTGGAAGGCACGGATCGACACACGCCACGCCTCGATCGTATCCTCGAAGTCATAAGGCACGGCGGGGTGCTGATGGGTATAGGACAACTGCAGATGCGCCGGGTCAGCGGGCATCTCGTAAACAGGGCGACGCGTCCTATTCATGTCATGCAGGCTAACACGGCGGGTTTTTCACACAGTTGTCAAACATATCTCGCCGTTTGCTGCTCCACACCGCGCTCGCGCCGGAACAGGTGACGGTGAGGCCCACGGCAACCAGGGCAGGAACCGAGGGTCCCTCACCGTCGCGCGGGACTACGAAGAGAAGCACGGGACGGTTCAACCAGACCTCCTGGACCCGTGAGCAGAGCCAGTACCGGCGCCCTCGGACAGGGGGTGGCGAGGCCCCGCAGGGGGAGGTGCGGGGCCGCGCCGGTCGGGTGCCCCTCGCAAGAGGCGCTCCCACCACGCCTGTCTACGACCGCACACACCTGCCGGGTTCACACCAAGTTGGCCATCGTATGAGTGCTGCGGACGTCGTGGCCCCAGGCGTGGCCGACGGCCCGTTCGGTAAACAAACGTCAGCCGGTCCGTTCATGTATGACCGAGCGGGCCACGTGAACAGCAGGTACATTGCTGTAGTTTGAACGACGTGCCATCATCCCAGACACACCATGAGTCAGCGAAAGCGAGAAGTGTCTTGCGGTCACTCGATCTACATCCTATTTTCCGCAACAACCGGGACATCGACTCCGCGGTGAGGTCCTTCATCTTCACCGTCTACAACTCCGGCGACTCCATAGCCGAGATCATTCCGGGCAAGGGGAAGCAACGACTCAAGAGCCACGTTCTGGCATACCTGAATCAGAACCACATGCGACGCTTCTACCGCAGGGTGGAGGCGGATCCGAACAACGCGGGCCGCATCGTCGTCTACTTCAAGTAGCACGACCGCCCTACCGGGTCCGGCCCGATCGGCTCGGAAGTAGATCGTCCTGGAGCAGGCGGACGCCCAGGGAGCACATGAGCACTCACGGCGTACCGTCCCGCTCCTGCTCTCCGACATCAGCGCCGCCCTCAGAAGAGTTCGACCTGTGGCCCACGGCGTTCTCGACCGAGGCTTTCTCTCCCGCGAAGGAGTGTGAGCGCAATACCCGCTGTCCTTCCCCGTCTCGAAGTCCCACGCCGGCGGAACTCCGCCGATCGACCGACCCGGCAGCTCGTTCTCGTCGTCGGCCCGACCGGTGTGGCAAGACCGACCGGAGCATGGACATCGCCCGAGCCACGGGGAGTCGCATCGTCGTGCTCGACCGGGTGCAGTGCCGTCGCGAGATCGCCATCGGTTCGGGACGTCCCGAACCGATGAGTGGCGTCGACCGGGTCTTCCTCGCGGATCGAGCCGTCGCCGACGGCGTCATCTCCCCCGAAGCCGGGTACGACAGTCTCGCCCGGCTGCTCGCCGGAAACGAGCCGACGGTCGTCGAAGGTGGTTCCGTCTCCTTGCTCAACCTGCTCGCGGGTGATGCCCGATGGCGCGAGAACGCCGAGATCGCCGGCGAATACGTGCGCCATGGGAGGGACTTCCGGCACCGCGTTCACGAGCGGGTCGACGGCATGCTCCGCCCGGGGCGCGCGGAGCGCACGATGCTGGACGAGATACGTGACCTCTGGCCGGATCCCCGCACGCACGCGGTGCTCGCGGGAGTCGTCGGCTATCGGGAGATCATCGCCCATGCGGGAGACGACCACGGCTTCCGGTTCACCGGCGCCGCACTCGGCCGGCTCGTCGACGCCGTCACCACCGCGCATCTGGCGTACGCGGCCATCCAGATCGGCGAGCTCGACACCGTTCTCCGCCCGTTCCGAGGTGCCTGATGGACGGTGGACCACCCACGCTCATGGGCGGACCGCACGTCTACGACCGCCTGGCCGAACTCGCGGAACGTGCCCCGTTGGTCCGCGTCCTGCTCCACGGCACCGTGCCGGCCTGGCTGCTCACCCGGCCCGCCGACATCCTCGAAGCCGCCCGCGATCCGCGGCTGACCAGCGACGACGCGGTACTGGGGCACGCCGGCCGTTCCTGGGTCAAGTTCGGGTTCATGAGCATGGACGGCGCCGAACACCTCCGGCTCCGCAGAATCGTCGCCTCCGCGTTCACGCCGCGCCGCACCGCCGCGTTGGAACCGTACGTCACGGATACGGTGGACGAACTCGTCGACCCCGTCGCGCCCGCCGGCCGGGCCGACCTGGTGGCGGACCTCGCGCTCCCGCTGCCCATGGTGGTGCTCTGCAAGCTGCTCGGTGTCCCGATCGGCGAACGCGCCCAGTTCGAGGGCACCGTGAACGCCCTGGTGCGGGCGTCCGCGGATCGCCCGTCCGATGCACGAGCCGCCCGGGCCGCACTGTACGACTATCTCACCGATCTCGTATGCCGGAAGCGACGGAAGCCCTCCGACGACCTGCTCAGCGAACTGGCCACCGCCTCCCAGTTGTGTGAGCGGGAGATCGTGGAAACCGGCGCGCTGCTGCTGGTCGCGGGGTACGAGACCACCGCGAACCTGATCGGCGCCGGCAGCCTCGTGCTGCTCACCCATCCCGAACAACTACGGCTGATACGCGACGCGCCGACCACACTGCCCGACGTGGTGGACGAACTGGTCCGGTACCGCGGGCCCGTGGCCATCGGCGCCACCCGCTACACCAGGGAGCCGGTGACCATCGCGGGCAGCCGCATTCCGGCCAGGGAACGGATCGTCCTCGGATTCGGGGCGGCCAACCACGACCCCGACCGCTTCCCGTCCCCACACCGCCTGGACGTGACTCGCCCCAGTACCGTTCCTAGTGTCATGCGCCTGAAATCCTGAGTGTTAGTCAGTACCTTGTTGGCATGTCGCATCCGGGACCTTCTGCTGTGGAGATCGTGCTGTCCGAG
>NZ_JBSFHO010000051.1:0-29198 GCF_053597075.1 Streptomyces sp. NPDC001514 | reverse complement strand
AGCTTCTTCTTCCCCTGCGGTGTCCGGATCTCTCGGATCTCGAAGGCCATCGCGTCCCCGAAGGTCGGGTGTTGCGGTGATCGTTAGAACCTAAGGAAGGTGAGAGGGGGAGCGTCGTGCCATGGCTGCAGGCGGCGGTACGGGGCGAGTGCCCAGGGTGAGAATCCCGCGCTCCGGAGTCGGCTGGGCATGGAAGGCGGGGACACGGTGATGGGCCCCGTGGTACCGACCCGGACGCACCCGTGCACAGGAGTTACGGCGCTCCGGCACATGCCCGCTGCCCGGCCGAGCCACGGCTCCCCAGGCCGCCAGGCACGGCAGCCCTGGCGGCCTGATGTCTAAGCAGCCTCAGTGCCCCGTCCACGGTCCAGCTTGCCCTGGAGATGGACCATCGCTCCTGTCGAGACCGCTGTGAAAACGAGTTCGCCCCAGAGCGGTTCTATGAGGAACTTGTTGACCGCTGCCAGGATGACGAACCACACGGCGAAAACGAGAACCTTACGGAGCATTGACTTACCTCAGACTCAGTTGATCAGAGAGGAGAGGCAGGCTGCGGCGCCTGCCCCCACCGTGTTGACTGCGATTTCCCGCGCAGCCTTCTTGTTGACTCGACCCACGATCAGGGCGGCTGCGCTGCCGACTCCCGCCCTCAGCAGGCAGTTCTTGGCCGCCTTGGTCATCGGACGACCTTCGAGCGCCTTGCAGTACTTCGCCCGCTCCTTACCCGTCTTGCTCTTGTCGAAGTAGCAGTTGGCAATGTTGTGCTCCTGGATGACGTCCACCGCCTGGGCCGCGGGAGCGGCGCCGAGGGTGAGCGCCGCCACGATGATGCCCGTTATGATCTTGTTCTTCACTTTGTTCCTTGCGCGTATGGGGAAGAGGGCGAAACGCTCTTCCCGTCAGCCCGAATGGCCCCTCGAAGGCTGCCGTGAAGCAGATCTCCGGACCATCCGTCAGGAGTCTGGATCCACCCTCCAGTTGGCGGGAATTTCCGGAAGTCCATATCCGGGCTGTCCCCATGCGCGTACCGGTCCGAGGCCGCTACGAAGCCGCTGCACTGACGAGCATCGGGCGCTTCGGAACGCCCTCCCCGCCCTCGACGGCAGGCAGAAGCCCGGCTCGCTCCGCAGCAAGGGCTGCTTGGACTCGGTTGGTCACACCAAGCTTTGAGAAGATGGAGCTGACATAGTCCTTCACGGTGCCGATGCCCAAGTACAGGCGCTCGGCGATCTCGCAGTTGGTCAATCCCTCGGCGAGTAGGATCAAGATGTCCCGCTCGCGTGCAGTCAAGGGTTCCAACCCCGCCATCTGTGGACCCTTTGTGGCCCCGTGGCCCTCAAGGACGGCTCGTGCCGCACGTCCTGCTCGACCGGACAACGCCAGACCGCCATCGGCGAGAAAGCGAACCATCGCACCCAGCTGTTCCAAGTCGGTTTCCTTGTGGAGGAAGCCACCCACGCCACACTCCAGCGCGCGTGCGAAGTGCTCTTCGGCGTCGAAGCGGCTGAGCATGCACACAGCCGGCGGCGACTCCATCTCGGTGATCGCAGCAAGAACTGTGAGGCCGTCCATGTCAGGCATTCGGATATCCAGCAGAACAACATCCGGCCTGTTTTCCTGGATCACCGCCACAGCGTCCCCGGTGCTTGCCACCGCAGCAACGGTCACGTCGTTTTCCGCAGCCAGGATGTACTTGAGGCCGGCGCGGATCAATGGCTCGTCATCGACTACTACAACCCGAACCACTCGTTCCCCCGTCAAAAACAAGAAGTTACCCCGCACGTCTGCCTGCGCAGATACTCGGGTGATGTGAGACGTAGCGGCTGCACATAGCGCGTCGGTGCGAACTTCAACCCGCCAGTCGGCTGGGACACATGGGCACGCAAAGCCAACCGCCACTACGCAAGCGAACCAGGAGTCGGTTGGTCAGACCGGCACCTTGCCGCCGTGCAGCCGGATCATACTAGGGGTGCCGATCAGCCCGGAGGGGCAGCCTCCAGATAGCTGACGGGCCGCCAAGTGACGGGTGGGTCCTGGCCGGGTGGAACCCCGCCAGGACTCTGTCGGGCCTGGTCGGAGAACGGCGGACTGGGCGGGGGACGCGGGCGACGACCGCGGGGTCGAACGGGATCCGGGTGGCCGCGTAGCGGCCGGGCCGGCGAGGGCCAAGGCGATGGAGGCGTGGGCGAAGGCCGTCGGCCCGGCGCGAGCTGCCGTGAGGAGTGCGCCCTCTCTGCCTAAGGTAATTAACCTGTTGCCTAATATGTTTAGGCATGCCTAGCGTCGACTGCATGAAGGCACTGACCGAACAGGACATCCGCGCATCGTTCGTCAACTGCTCGAAGGGCGAGGCCAAACGGCTGGCCGTGCCGCGCGATCTCGCGGAGCAGCCCTGGGACGACCTGGACTTTCTGGGGTGGCGTGACCCCGGCGCACCCGACCGTAGCTATGTCGTCGCCGAGCGGGAGGGCCGGCTCATCGGGGTGTGCCTGCGCTTCCCGGCCCGGCAGCGGGGCTATCTGCACCGCAGCATGTGCTCGCTGTGTCTGACGACCCACCCCGGGGACGGCGTCTCGCTCATGACGGCCGCCAGGACCGGCCAGGAGGGCCGCGACGGGAACTCGGTCGGCCTGTACATGTGCACCGACCTCGACTGCTCCCTCTACGTACGCGGCCGGAAGCAGCCGGTGCCCGGAGGGCGCCTCCAGGAGTCGCTCACGGTGGCGGAGCAGATCGAGCGCACCAGGGGGAATCTGTACGCGTTTCTTGACCGGCTGTGACCCGATGTGATCCGACAAGGTGCATCGGGTGCCAGACGTGGGAAAACTGGACTTATGACTAGCAAGGCACTCCTGGAGGGTGGCCCGGACGATCTGGCGGGGCAGATCGTGCCGATCACTCCTCCCGGACAGGAGCTGAAGATTCCGCACCGCGGCGGGTACGAGCACTTCAAGGTCACGTCGCGCCATGAGGACAGCCCGGAGGGACGGCTGCCCGTGTACGAGTGGTGGGAGCGTACGGAAGTCGCCGAGTAGGGCCCACGGGCCACAGGACGTGGAATGGGGGACCGGGGCGGCGGCCGGTGAAGGGCCGGCGGCCGGTGGGTTGAGGGCTGCCCGGACCGTTCCCGGAACGCCCACGAGCTGTGCCGGAGCTGCCCCGGAACTGCCCGGGACGCCACCGCGACCGTAAATGGGAGTGGATCTTGCTCCCGATGGCGTAAGGTGGTGTTCACCGACGCGGGGTGGAGCAGCTCGGTAGCTCGCTGGGCTCATAACCCAGAGGTCGCAGGTTCAAATCCTGTCCCCGCTACTGAAGGCCGAAGGCCCGGATCCTGATGGATCCGGGCCTTCGGCGCGTCTGGACGCTGCCGACGCCTGCCGACACTGCCGATTCCGCCGACCGTCCGCCCCGCCGCCGCTTGACCTTTACGTAACGTCAAGTTCTAGCGTGAAGGGCATGGAGTGGTCGATCCAGGAAATCGCCAGGAAAGCCGGTACGACGAGCCGCACGCTCAGGCACTACGGAGAGCTGGGGCTGCTCGTGCCGAGCCGGATCGGCAGCAACGGCTACCGCTACTACGACCAGGACGCCCTGATCCGGCTGCAGCGCATTCTGCTGCTGCGCGAGCTGGGGCTCGGGCTGCCGGCAATCGCGCAGGTCCTGGAAGGACAGCGGGACACGGCCGCCGCCCTGCGCACCCATCTGAGGCTGCTGGAGCAGGAGCGGGAGCGCATCGGGCGGCAGATCGCCTCGGTGCGGACCACTCTCGACCGCACGGAGAGAGGAGAGGAACTCATGGCGGAAGAAGTCTTCGACGGCTTCGACCACACCCAGTACGAGGAGGAGGTCACCCGGCGCTGGGGCCGCGACGCGTACGAGAAGGGCGACCGCTGGTGGCGCTCGCTCAGCGCGCAGGAGAAGCAGGCCTTCCAGGACCGGCAGGCCGGGATCGCCCGTGACTTCGGGCAGGCGCTCAAGGACGGTTTCGCACCGGACAGCGACGAGGCGCAGGCGATCGCACAGCGGCAGGTCGAGTGGCTGTCGGTGACGGTCACGCCGACGAAGTCGTACGTCATCGGGCTCGGCGAGATGTACGTCGCCGACCCGCGCTTCACGGTGAACTACGACCGGCACGAGGAGGGCACGGCGGCGTTCGTGCGCGACGCGATGAAGGTGTACGCGGAGCGCAACCTCAGCGACGACTGAGGCCCGTACTCCTGACCAGGTCACCAGGAGGGCCCCCTGGTGACCGTCGGCTCGGACCGTCTGCCCTGTCGCCGCGGTACCGGCCGGCCGCCCGGGACGTAGCCCGGTTGGCCGACGGCGATTCGCCGCGCGGCCCGGCTCCGGCCAGCCTGGGTGGGGCGCGGTAGGTCCGCATCCGTGGGGCGGACCGGGCAGGAGACCTTTGGTGGGGCAGCGAGCAGGCGACAGCGACGACGGCATCGACGACGGCATCGACGACGGCATCGACGACGGCATCGACGACGACAGCGTCGGCGACGGCCCCGCGGGCGACGGCCGGATCGGCGACGGCCCCGCGGGCGACGGCGGCATCGGCGATGGCAGCGTCGGCGACGCGCCGCGTCGTGACGGCGGCCGCCGGATCGTCGGGGTGCTGCCCGTGCTGCTCGTCATCGGCGGGATCTTCTTCGATCTGGCCACCCCGGCGTCGTACACCGCCTCTCCCCTCTTCGCCGCGTCGCCGCTGGTCGCCGCGCCCTTCTTCGCCCTGCAGTACACCGTGCTGGCCGGCGTCGCCGCCGTCGCGGCGGAGGCAGGACTGCAGGTGTACAACGGCACGGTCACCGAAATCCCGTCGGTGACCGAGCTGCTGACCGTGGTCACCGTCGCCGTGCTGGCCCTGTTCATCAATCGGATCGTGCGCCGCGGCAGCGCGCGCCTCGCCTCCGCGCGCGTCGTCGCGGAGGCCGCCCAGCGGGCGGTACTGCCCTCGCCCGCCGAGCGGATCGGCGGCCTGCAGGTCGCCGCGCGGTATGAGGCGGCGCAGGCGGACGCGTTCATCGGCGGGGACCTGTTCGCCGTGCAGGACACTCCGTACGGGGTGCGGCTGGTGGTCGGGGACGTGCGGGGGAAGGGGCTGAACGCGGTCGAGGCGGTGGCTGTCGTGCTCGGGGCGTTCCGGGAGGCGGCCGAGCAGGAGCCGTCGCTGGAGGGGGTTGCGCGGCGGCTGGAGCGGGCGCTGGCGCGGGAGGGCACGAGACGCTCGGGGCTCGATGTGTTCGAGGGGTTCACCACCGCCGCGCTCGCCGAGATCCCGATCGGCGACGGACGTGTGCGGGTGGTCAACCGGGGCCATCCGCCGCCGCTCGTGCTGCGCGCGGACGGCGTGCTGGACATCCTGGAGCCGAGCGAGCCCGCGCTGCCGCTTGGCATGGGTGATCTCGGCGCCTGGCCGGACCGGGTGGACGAGGCGGCGTTCCCGGCCGGGGCCACGCTGCTGCTCTACACGGACGGGCTGTCAGAGGCGCGCGACGCGCACGGCGTCTTCTACGATCCGCGCCGGCGGCTGGGCGGCCGTATCTTTCCCGGCCCCGAGGAACTGCTGGACGCGCTCGTCGCCGACGTGCGGCGGCATACGGGCGGTGCGACGACGGACGACATGGCGCTGCTGGCGGTAAGCCGGCCGGGGGAGCGGGAGCCGAAGCGACGCCGGACGATGCCGGTGGTTCCCTGAATCGCGACGGAACGTAATCGAAAGGGAGCCCTCCGCATAACATTTGATGCACCGTCAGAATTGGTGGGGTGGGTGTGGTGGGGTCAACTCGCCCGATTCCCCCCTCTTGTGGCCGGAAAGTCCAGGCCAATATCGTTAATGATCACTGGGAACAGCTTGGAATAGGACCCCGGTGTCTATTAACGTTCGATAACGCAGCGCGGTCGTCCCAGCCGTCGCAAGAGACGGCACCGTGCGCACGCGCCGAATCCCGTAAGGGAACCGGGGAACCACCAATTGGGGTGAATCGGGCACTTCGCGGTGCTCGTAGGAGACCTTCCTGCTCCGAACCCGTCAGCTAACCCGGTAGGCGAGAAGGAAGGAAAGGAGCACGCCTCCGTGGCGTCCAACGAGCCTGCCCTCCAAGAACCTCCCACCACAGAGTGGGTTCCCACCGCAGAGTGGGCTCCCGCCGCCGGGACGGAGGAGTGGAACCCGACCGAGGAGTCAGTCCGCCCGGTCCGTGGCAGGCACCGCGTCGTCAAGCAGCGCAACGGACTCGCCCGGAGCTCCACCGTCCTCGGAGTCGGCGTCATCGCCGCGGTCGGCGCGGGCGGCATGGCCACCGCGCAGGACAAGCCCGCCGTCTCCATATCCCTTCCCGACACCATCACGGACAACCTCCCGGACGCCAAGTCGCTGCCGGGTGTGGGCTCCCTGATGTCGGACGAGTCCGACGAGCAGGACGGCAACCGGAACGAGGCGCCGCTCACCGCGCTCTCCGTCGCCGACACGGCGTCCGCCGAGGGCGGCGAGGAGAGCGCCACCGGCGCGGGCGAGGCGCTGCGCGCCCGCATCCTCCAGCAGGCCGAGCAGCAGCAGGCCGAGGCCGACGCCGAGGCGAAGGCGGCCGCGGAGAAGGCAGCTGCCGAGAAGGCTGCGGCGGAGGCGAAGGCCCAGCAGACCGAGGCCGAGGCCGCGGCCGCGGAGGCGAAGCGGCTGGCCGAGGAGGAGGCGGCGCGCAAGGCGGAGGCCGAGCGGCTCGCCAAGCTCGCCGCGAGCTACTCGCTGCCGACGTCCTCGTACACGATCACCTCGACCTTCGGCCAGGCCGGCTCGATGTGGTCCTCCGGGTACCACACCGGCCTCGACTTCGCCGCGCCCACGGGCACGCCGACGAAGGCCGTGCACGGAGGCACCGTCAAGTCGGCGGGCTGGTCCGGGTCGTACGGCTACCGCATCGTGCTGGAGCTCGAGGACGGCACCGAGGTCTGGTACTGCCACCTGTCGTCGATGACCGTCGGCGTGGGGCAGACGGTCACGACGGGCGAGACGATCGGACGCGTCGGCGCGACCGGCAATGTCACCGGCCCGCATCTGCACCTGGAGGTGCACACGGCGGGTGGCGACGGAGTGGACCCGGCGGCGTGGCTGCGGGACAAGGGCCTCAGCGTCTGAGTCGTCGACTCGTCGTTTCGCTGAATCGCTGATTGGCTGATTCGTCGGTTCGCTGTACGACTCTCGGCGTTCGCGTTTCGCGTTCCCGTTCGCCTTCACGCTTCGCTTTGACGTTCACATCGGCTGCGCCCACTCCCGGGCGTCCCCTCATGCTCGTACGACCCGGCAGCCCCGGCAGCCCTGGCGGCACCCCCCCGACGCCAGGGCTGTCGGTCTATCCCCGGTACGGGTTGTAGCCCCCGTAGTCCCGGTACGGCGCAGGCGCCGGCAGCCAGACCCCGCCCGCCGCCTGGACCGCGTACACGAGGGCCGGGGACGCCACGTGCTTGCGTTGCCAGAGGTGGTGGAGCAGTTCCTGCTCGCGGGCCACGAAGTCCGGGCCCGCCGTGCCGCGGTGGGCGCGGTGGCGCAGGAAGGCCAGGGAGGTTGCGAAGGCCTCGTACTCGGACACGGCGCGGGCGGCCGCGGGCCCGTGGGTGCGGCCCGCCATGTCGCGTGCCATCGTGCGCGCCCGCATGGAGGAGAGGGCGAGCGGCTCGGCGGGGGAGAGCCAGCCCGCCGCGGCGTACGCGGGGAGCTGGGTCGCGACCGTACGGAGCTCACGCTGCCGGGTCCAGACCGCCAGCCAGGTCAGCAGTCCGAAGGCCGGCACCATGAACGCCGCGTACACCGCGTAGAAGCCCCACGGGCCGAACACCCCCGAGCCGTTCCACAGCGCATGCATGCCCATCGCCATCGCGAGGCCGAGCAAGGGCAGCGCGGTCCTGCGGAACCTCCTGCGCCGTGCCGTGATCGCCGCGACGCCGAAGCCGATGCCCGTCAGCACCGTGAAGAGCGGATGCGCGAACGGCGACATCACGATCCGTACGAAGAAGGTCGCCGCGGTGACGGATGCGAAGCCGGAGTGGCCGAACTCCTGGTCCTCACCGAAGGCGTTGCCGAGATAGAGGATGTTCTCGGTGAAGGCGAAGCCGGTCGCGGTGAAGCCGGCCACGACGACGCCGTCGACGATCCCCGTGAAGTCCCCTCGCCGGAAGCGGAAGATGAGCAGGATGGCGGCCGCTTTGGCGCTCTCCTCCACGATCGGGGCGACGACGGTCGCGCCGATCGTGTCCGCGGACGTCGGGTCGGCGGTCGCGGTGGCTATCCACTGGGTCGCGAACGAGTTCGCGATGATCGCCACGAGCGCGGCCGCGCAGGCGCCCCAGGCGAAGGCGAAGAGCAGGTTCCGCCAGGGGCCCGGCTCGACGCGGTCCAGCCAGCGGAACGCCGCCATCAGCAGCGGGACCGGCAGCAGGGCGAGACCGAGGCCCACCAGAAAGCCCTCGGTGCCGGTCTGCTCACGCACCAGCGCGAGGATGACCAGGCCGGAGAGGGCGAGCAGGGTGACGAGGATCCCGGCGCGCAGGGCCTTGCTGCGCCAGAGGGCGCGGCTCGGCCGGTAGCGCCATTGCGCACGCGCCGGCACGGCGTCGAACAGCGGCTGTTCGTCGCACGCCGGGACGGCGGGGTGTGGCGCCGCCGGTTGCGGCTGCGGGGACCAGTCGGACACGCGACGACCCTAACGAGGGGCACTGACAGTGCGCGACGGGGTTACGCGACAGCGTTACACGGCCGGCGCTACACGGCCGGCGTTGCATGACCGGCGCGAGGCCGGCGCTTCGTGGCGGGCCGGCCGGCTGGTGTCGGCGCGGCGCCGTTACCGTGCCCTGCGGCGGAACAGCAGGTCGTGCACCACATGCCCCTTGTCCAGGCCCTGCCCCTCGAACCGGGTCAGCGGCCGGAAAGCGGGCCGGGGCGCGTAGCCGCCGTCCACCTGCGTGTTCTCGAAGTCGGGGTGCGCGGAGAGGACCTCGAGCATCTGCTCGGCGTACGGCTCCCAGTCGGTCGCGCAGTGCAGCACCGCACCCGGCTTCATCCGGCCCGCGGCGAGCGTGAGGAACTCGGGCTGGATCAGCCGGCGCTTGTGGTGGCGCTTCTTGGGCCATGGGTCCGGGAAGTACACGCGGAGGCCGTCGAGCGCGTCCGGGGTGAGCATCTCGCGGAGCAGAATGATCGCGTCACCGTTGGCCACGCGGACATTGGTGAGGCCCATGCGGTCCGCGAGCCCGAGGAGATTTCCCTGGCCCGGGGTGTGCACGTCCACGGCGAGGATGCCGGTGCCGGGATCGGCGGCGGCCATCTGAGCGGTCGCCTCGCCCATGCCGAAACCGATCTCCAGGACGACCGGCAGCCCGTCGAACATCTCACCGAGATCGAGGGTCCGCAGCCCGTCGATGTCCAGCCCCCATGTGGGCCACAGCCGCAGCAGCGCCTCGCCCTGCCCGGCGGTCACCCGGCTCCGGCGTGGCTGGAAGCTGCGGATCCGGCGCTCATGGTGCGACCCGGCCGGATCGGCGGCGGGTCCGCCCGGGAACCGCGGCTCGCTCTTGGCCCGGGGTCCCTTGGTGGTGACGTTCTCGAACTCAGACACAATGCCCCGATTGTACGGCGCGGGCGGGGGAGCACGGGGGGCGCCGATATGCGGCTCCGCCGCGTGGGCTCGCCGCAGGCGACCGAGGCTCACCGGGCGGCGGCGCCCGGCGGCGTGTGGGCAATGGGCGGCCGCGCCGCAGGGGGCGTGGGGGCGTCAGGCCCCACCCGCCAGGAGGGCCAGCGCCCGCCTCGCCACCTCGCGGGCAATGGGCGGCCGCGCCGCAGGGGGCGTGGGGGCGTCAGGCCCCACCCGCCAGGAGGGCCAGCGCCCGCCTCGCCACCTCGCGGCCGATCGGAAGGGACGCCGTCGCCGCCGGGCTCGGTGCGTTGAGGATGTGGACCGTGCGAGGGGCCTCCTTGATCAGGAAGTCGTCCGCAAGGGTCCCGTCCCGAAGCACCGCCTGTGCCCGCACCCCCGCCGCCACCGGCCGCAGGTCGTCCTCCGTCACCGTGGGCAGCAGCCGACGCACCGCCTGGGTGAAGGCACGCTTCGAGAGAGAGCGGTGCAGCTCACCCGCTCCGTACCGCCAGTGGCGGCGAGCGATCCGCCAGGACCCGGGCCAGCTCAGCGTCGCCGCCAGTTCGCGCGGGTGGACCGTTGACCAGCCGTATCCCTCGCGCGCGAGCGCCGGCACCGCGTTCGGACCGACGTGGACGCCGCCCTCGATGCCCCGGGTGAGATGCACGCCGAGGAAGGGGAAGGCCGGGTCGGGCACCGGATACACCAGCCCGCGCACGAGCTCGGGGCGCGCCAGCTCGTAGTACTCCCCCCGGAAGGGGACGATCCGCATGCCGGGCTCGTCGCCCGCGAGCCGCGCCACCTCGTCGCAGTACAGCCCCGCGCAGTTCACCAGGGCCCGCGCCCGGACGACCCTCCCCCTGCCTTCGGCGGGGGAACCCCCAGAGGACGTACGCACCGCGACGCCCCACGGGCGCCGGTCGACAGCCCGGACCTCCTCGCCGTAGAGGACCTGCGCGCCCGAAGCGCCCGAGCTCTCCGCAAGCTGCGCCGCGACCGCCCCGAAGTCGCACACCCCGGTCGTCCCGACATGGATCGCCGCGACACCCCGGACCTGCGGCTCGTACTCCGCGATCTGTGCGGGGCCCAGCTCGCGCACGGGAATCCCGTTCTCCCTGCCGCGCTGCACGAGGGCGTGCAGCCGCGGCAGCTCCTCGCGCTCGGTGGCGACGATCAGCTTTCCGGTGACCTCGTGCGGAATTCCGTACTCCGCGCAGAACTTGACCATCTCCGCCGCGCCCTGCACGGCGAACCGCGCCTTCAGCGATCCCGGCCGGTAGTAGATCCCGCTGTGGATCACTCCGCTGTTCCGCCCGGTCTGGTGGCGCGCGGGGCCGGACTCCTTCTCCAGCACCATGACGGAGGTGCCGGGCGCGGCGCGCGTCAGGGCGTACGCCGTCGACAGACCGATGATCCCGCCGCCGATCACCAGCACGTCGCAGTCGTATGCCGCCGTCATGACACTCCTCCCACCCCGGCTGTGCTGGTCCGGGGACGACCACCCCCGGACCTCCGATGATGCCCTGGCCCACTGACAATCGCGTTAAACCAGGTAGGACACGCCACACGGGTCGGTACGGCCGGGCCCGTACCGCATATACGGCCTACGCCGGCGCCATCAGCAGCGGCCTTGCCCGCTCCCGCAGCTCCGCCACGCGCGGCTCGTCGCCGTACGGCTCCAGCCGGTGCAGCAGGTCCCGTACGTACTCCGTCGTACGCGCGGACGAGATCCGGCCCGCGACCTCCACCGCCCGCGTCCCCGCCGCGCACGCCGCGTCCAGGTTCCCCGACTCCAGCTCGGCCACGGCGCTCACGACGAGCCGGAGCCCGTGCGACCGTACGAACTCCTCCGTCGGCCGGGACAGCGCCTGCTCGGTGAAGCGGCGGACCTGGCGGGGCGCCTTGAGGTCGCGGTAGCACTCGGCGGCGTCCGCCGCGAACCGGTCGTACGAGTAGAAGCCCAGCCAGGACGGGTCGGCGTCGCCGTCACGGGAGCGCTCCAGCCAGGCCTCCGCGGACTTCAGCGCGGCACCGGCGGTGGCTGCGTCGCCCGCCTTCGCATGCGCCCGGGCCTCCACCAGCCGGAAGAAGCTCATCGTGCGGGCGGTGGCGAGTCCGCGGTTGCGCTCCGCGGCCGCCTGGGCCAGGTCCACGCCCTCGTCGGCGAAGCCCCGGTATGTCGCCTGCAGCGACATCGACGCCAGCACGTACCCGCCGAGGGGGACGTCGGCGGCGGCGCGGGCGAGGCGCAGTGCCTGGATGTAGTACCGCTGGGCCGCCTCCTGCTGGCCCGTGTCGAAGGCCATCCAGCCGGCCAGCCGGGTCAGCTCCGCGGTCGCCCCGAACAGCGCGCGGCCGACCTCGTCCGAGTACGAACCGAGGAGCAGCGGCGCCGCGTCGACGCGTAAGCACTCGGGGACCATGGACGAACGCCAGTCCCCGCCGCCGTACTTGGAGTCCCAGCGGCGGGCGTCCTCGGCGGCCTCGCGGAGCTTCGCGACGTCGGTGTGGCCGACGCGGACATGGCCGTCGTCGGACGCCCCTTCCGCGGCGGCCCCGTCGGAGCCGCCGTCCGCGGAACGCTCCGCCGTCCGCTCGGCCGTGCGCTCCACGTTCCGTTCGACCGACGGGTCCGCGGGGGTTATCAGCCAGCGGGAGGCGGGCGTCGCGTACGCGCTCACCGCGAACGAACCGGCCAGCGACTGCCAGATCCCGCTGCCGCCTGCCCGCCGACCGGCCAGATCCAGCCGGTACAGCTCGGTGGCCGACTTCACCGCCTCGCCCACGTCGCGCGGGAAGGCGAGCCCGACCTCGGGGGCCGGATCGGCGTCCGCGAGGCCGATCTCGTGCAGCGGCACCGGGCGGCCCAGCTTCTGTCCGATGGCGGCGGCGATGAGGTGGGGCGCGGCGCCCTGCGGCACCATGCCCTTCGACACCCACCTGGCCACCGACGTCTTGTCGTAACGAAGGGTCAGCCCGCGCTGCGCTCCGAGGTCGTTGACCCGCCGGGCAAGGCCGGCGTTGCTGATTCCCGCGAGGGCGAGAACGGTGCCGAGCTTGTCGTTCGGCCCGCGTTGCTCCCTGGACATGCGCCACCCCTCGACACACAGACGGCCGCCGGGGCGCCCGGTGCAGGCGCGCGCGGCATTCGTACTGCGTTCTCCCCCGGGGGCGAGGTATCCACCGGCGGCTCCGCCGCGGGCCCCGGACACCCGCCGCAAGAGCGCGTGGCCGAACCCCTCGGAATATGCACCCCCCGCGGAGAACAGCAGTGACACACAGCGTAGTTCGCCGGATCCCTACCGTTAAGAGGCGGTGTTCCGTATGGCGAGATTGTTGTGCGTTCCGGGTCGGTCCCGGCCGTCCTCGTGCTCCCGGTGTGTGGCCGTGCGCCCGTCCGTGCGCTCTCGCCCGGCCGTGGCGCGAGCGCTTCCATGAGTGCTGCGTGGGTCGGCCCACTGGCACAGGGATCCAGTGGGCTGGGGGAACACCGCCGCCTCAATCCCCGCGGGCGGCGGAGCGGTCCGGGAGGCGAAGGGTGCCTCCCGGACTGTGCGTACGACTGGATGCCTGGACTGGTGTTCGGTTTCCTGGCGTTCGGAAAATGGCCGAATGTCGCCCTTCCCCGACACGCCGTTCGCGCACTGTTGATGGCCTGGGGGGCGTGGCGCCGGAGTCCGGCGGACCGTCGGCAAATGGCCAATGCCAGGGGCGCGTTCACTTTTTGCGCGCGCGACCCGGAGCCCCTCCTGTACGCCGTTGTCGTGGCAGCATGTCCTCATCGAGGTGTGCCGAATCGGGTGGTCCGAGGGTGCCGAGGGTTGTCCACAGGCTGTGGAGGCGCGATGCGGTGGCTGGTGGGGTGGAGCAGTGTCGCCGCAAGCTTCGGGACGGCGGGATCTGTCCGGACCACCGCCGGAACCGGCCCCTCGAAAGCCGGTGACGAGAGCCGCACCGTCCATCCCGTCGGCGCCCAGTTGCTGTGGGGCGACCCAGATCCGCTCTGGGCCGTGGGCGACTGGCGGCCCGACGAAGTCCGTGTCGTCACCGTCGACCCCTTCACCCGCCTTGCCGTACTGGGGTGTTGTGCCGCCACGGACGAGGAACTCCGCGTGGGGCTCTTCGCGGCGCGGGGCGGTGCCCTGCGCCATCTCACCGCGTGGGCGGGCAGCTACACGGCGGTGGTACAGGTCGGCCGCCGCATCACCATCGCCGGAGACCTGGCCGGTGCACGGCCCGTCTTCTACACGCCATGGGCGAACGGGACGGCGTACGCCACCGCCGCCCTGCCTTTGGCCGACCTCATCGAGGCCCAGCTCGACATCGGGTACCTCGCCGCGCTGCTCGCCTGCCCCGAGACCCCGGAGGCGCTGCGCGACTCCACCCCGTACGCAGGTGTCAAACGCATCCCGCCCGGGCACGCGCTGATCCTGCGCGAAGGGTCGCGCGAGATCACCGGATACGAACCGGTCGCCTCGCTCGCCGTCGCCGCGCCCCAGCTCGAGGCGGACCGGGCGACGGACGCGATGCGGGACGCGCTCGTCGACGCCGTACGCGCGAGACTCACCGCCCCCCGGCACGCGCCCGAGACGCTGCCGCCCGACCCCGGACCCGTGCCCGGGATGGGCCCGGCGGAACGGCGCGCGGCAAGGGGCGCGCCCGCGCCCGGCATCGGCGCCGACCTGTCCGGAGGCAGCGCCTCCGGGACGCTGGCGCTGCTCGCCGCCGGACTGCCGGGGGTGCCGGGGACGATCCTCGGGCACGGCACGGGCGCGGGCGAGCGGCTGCTGGCCGTCACCTTCAACGACCTCGCAACGGACGACGGGTGGGAGGCCGAGCTGGAGCGGGCCCGGTCCATCGCGGAGAACCCGCGCCTGCACCACGTCGTCGTCGCCGCAGGCGAGGAGGCGCTGCCGTACGCGGACCTGGAGTCCGGACCGCTCACGGACGAGCCCGGCCCCTCCCTGGTCGTGGCGGAACGGCACCGGCGCAGGCTCGCCGCGGGCAGCGCGGACCACTTCACGGGGCTCGGCGCGCGGCAGGTCCTGGACGCGCATCCCGCCCGGCTCGCCGATCTGCTGATGGACCGCCGGCGACGGCCGCTGCTCCGGCCCGTCTCGGCGCTCGCGCGGGCGCAGGGGCCGTCGGCGGGGTCGCTGCTCGTTCCGCTCACGGTGTACCGGGCGGCGCGGCGGCTGGCCCGTACGCCGTACCGGGCGGGCCTGGAGTCCGCAGCGGCGCACCTCCCCTCGGCCAACCGGGCCACCTCCGCGGTGAACGGGCCGCTGGGCGCGTCCCTCGCCGCCCTCGCCTGGTCCAGGCCGGGTCCCGCGGCGCGGTGGCTCACGGGGGAGGCGCTCGCTGAAGTATCGGTTCGCCTGCAGGAGGCGGCGACACGGCCGACGTCGGTGCAGCGGCCGGGGGAGGCGCGGGCGCGCGCCGCGCTGGCGCGGTACGCCGCGGACCACCGCGTCCTGGAGCAGGCCGCGGAGGTACGCAGCCAGCGGCTGCACGCGCCCTTTCTCGACAACCAGGTCGTCCGGGCCGCGCGCGCTCTGCCCGAGGCGCTCCGGGTCCAGCCGGGCGCACGGGCGACGGTCCTGAGGTCGGTCCTCGCGGGCGCGGGCATCCACGACCTGCCGCCCGGCTGGGGCGCGACGTCCCAGGCGGCGGCGACGGCGGCGACGCGATCCGGTCTGCGGCTGGCCCTGCCCGAGCTGCTGGCGCTGTTCGACACGCCACTGCTCGCGGACGCGGGCATCGTCGAGGCGCGCGTGGTCCGCAAGGCGCTGCGCGCGGCGTCGGAGGGCGAGCCGGTCCCGCTGGACGGCCTCGCGGACCTGGTCTCGACGGAACTCTGGCTCCGGCGGCTCCTCGCGCGCCGCGGCACCTGCTGGACGGGGAGCGCGGCTCCGCGCCGCCGCGCGGTGGCGGCGGGCGTCCCGCCGCGTCCGACGCTTCAGGCGTAGCGCCTGGGGTGCCTCCGGCGGTGTGCGCGGTGCCTGTGTGGGCGCCCCGCGCCCCGGTGGGTGGACGGTGTGCCGGTACCGCCGGGTGGGCGCATGCCCGGTGCCGTCTCGTGGACCGGCGCGCCCGGTGCCGTGGCGGCGGTCGGGTGTGCGGTGTGCCCGGTGCCGCCGGGTGGGCCGGTGTGTCCGTCCTCAAGCGCCGGACGGGCTGGGTGGTCGGGGGTGCCCCGTGCCGGGTCGGTTGCCGTCCGGGTCCGCTCCGGGGCTCGTATCCGGGACGGCATGCTGTGCCTTTCCGGGGGACACCCCCGGACCCCCGTACGGCGCGCGCAAACCCCGGACCCACCAGTCATCGCCCATGCCGCGCGCCACAAATCACGCTTTAGTGTCCCGAACACGACCCCTGCGCGTCCCCGGGCGTGGTCACCGGTCGTGGCTCGCCCCGGTGGGCGGGTTTGTGCCCACCCGTTCCGCCCTGCGGAACGACTGCCCACAAACCACGGGGTCACCCCCCGACCTGCAGTCGGCGGGCGACCCGGGGCGGGGCCGTGCAGGGTCGCCCCCGCAGGAAATCGGGCGGTGGTACCGGACGACGCCGTACCCACCGATTTCCGAGGAGGCGAGCCCGGAGGGGCCCCGCACCACCACCCACCCACAGCAGCCGCACCAAGCCCGTCCGGCGCTTGAGGACGGACACACCGGACGCCCACCCGGCACCGGGCACACCGCGCACACCGGGCGGACCAGGCGGACCAGGCGGGCGGACAACAAAAACCGCGCGCGCCCAGCCGCCCGGGGCCGGGACAATGGCGCGGTGCGGTATCTCATCCTCGGCGTCACCGAAGCTCGCGACGAGCGCGGGCGCACCCTTCCGGTCGGCGGCCCGAGGCTGCGGGCCCTGCTCGCCGCGCTGGCGGGGCGGGGCGGCCGGGCGGCGTCCGTCGGCGAGCTCGTCGAGGAGGTGTGGGGCGGGGAGCCGCCCCACGACGCCCCCGCCGCCCTGCAGGCGCTCGTCGGGAGGCTGAGGCGCGTCCTCGGGAAGGACGCCGTCGAGTCCACCCCCGCCGGATACCGCCTCGCGGCCACCCCGGACGACATCGACCTGTACGTGTTCGAGCGGCTCGCCCGCACCGGTACCGCCCAGCTCGACGCCGGTGACCCCACCGCGGCGGCCGCCACCCTCCGCGAAGCCCTCGCGCTCTGGAGGGGCCCCGCATTCGCGGACCTCCCCGAGGAGGACCTGGGCGTCCGCCCGGAGGCCCGGCGCCTCGCGGTCGTGCGGCAACGCATCGAGGCCGACCTCCGACGCGGGGCCGGCGACAGCCTCGTACCGGAGATCGAGGAGCTCATCTCCGCGCACCCGTACGACGAGACCCTTCGCGCACAGCTCATTCGGGCGCTCCGCGCCGAGGGCCGCCACGCGGACGCCCTCGCCGCGTACGAGGGTGTCCGCCGCGCCCTGGCCGAGGGGCTCGGCGCCGATCCGGGGCCGGAACTGCTCGCGTTGCACCGGAAGTTGCTCCAGGGTCCGGCCACCCCGCCCACCACGCCCGCCGGGTCGGCCGTCCCGGAGCCCGAGGGCAACCTCCGCCCCCGCCTGACCTCCTTCGTCGGCCGCGAGCCCGAACTTCAAGCGATCCGCGGAGACTTGGGCCGGTCGCGCCTCGTCACCCTCACCGGCCCCGGCGGCGCCGGCAAGACCCGCCTCGCGGAGGAGGCCGCGGCCGGCACCGCCTGGCTCGCCGAACTCGCCCCGCTCGACGACCCCGCCGCCGTACCCGGAGCCGTGCTCTCCGCGCTGGGCCTGCGCGAGACGAACCTGATCACCCGAGAGGGCCAGCCGCTCCACGACGACCCCACCACCGAGCTCGTCGAGCACCTCGCGAACCGGCACCTGCTGATCGTCCTCGACAACTGCGAGCACGTCATCGGCGCCGCTGCCGAACTTGCCGAGACCCTGCTCACCCACTGCCCCCGGCTGCGCATCCTGGCCACGAGCCGTGAGCCGCTCGGCGTTCCGGGTGAGTCCGTCCGCCCCGTGGACTCCCTGCCCCTGGAGGCGGCGCTGCGTCTCCTTGCCGACCGGGGCGCGGCCGCGAATCCGGCGTTCCGGGTCGAGGAGGATCCGGCGGCAGCAGCGGAGATCTGCCGCCGCCTGGACGGACTGCCGCTCGCGATCGAGCTCGCCGCAGCCCGGCTGCGGATGCTCACCCCGCGCCAGATCGCCGACCGCCTCGACGACCGTTTCCGGCTGCTGACCAGCGGGAGCCGTACGGTACTGCCCCGCCAGCAGACCCTGCGCGCCGTCGTCGACTGGTCCTGGGACCTCCTAGACGACGCCGAACGGTCGGTCCTGCGCCAGGTTTCCGTCTTCGCCGGTGGCTGGGACCTGGCCGCTGCCGAGGCGGTGACAGGTACCCCTGATGCCGCCGCCCTGCTCGGCGCCCTGGTCGACAAGTCCCTGGTCACGGTGGGTCCCGGCGGTCCCGGCGGTCCCGGCGGTCTCGGCGGCGCCGGCGGTCTCGGCGGCGTCGGCGGTCCCGGCGGCGTCGGCGGCCCCGGCGGGATGCGTTTCAGGCTGCTGGAGACCATCCACGAGTACGCCACCGAGCGTGCGGCCGAGACCCCCGAGCTGCGCGCCGCGGCCGAGCGCGCCCACACCGCCCACTTCACGGCCTTCGTCGAGCAGGCCGACCCGGAGCTCCGCTCGGGTCGGCAGCTGCCGTGGATGCGCAGGCTGGAGGCCGACCTCGACAACATCCGCGCCGCCCTCCACCGCACGACTTCCGGCTCCGATGGCGAGCCGTACGCGGTCCGTCTCGTCCTCGCGATGAGCTGGTTCTGGTGGCTGCGCAACTACCGTCCCGAGGGCCTGGCCTGGGTCAATCGCACGCTCGCCCTCGCCCCTGGCCCCGACGGCGACGACCGGAGCGATCCTCGCTACTGGCCCCGTATGCAGGTGCGCATGCTGCAGCTCTTCCTCGACGAGGGCCGTGCCAATCCGGCCGCGTTCGAGGATCCGGAAACACAGAGCATGGCCCTCCGACTACGGGAGGCCTTCCGCGGCGCAGGACCCGAGGCCGCCCGATTCCCTGGCCTGATCTGGCCCTTCACCAGCTATTTCACGGACGGTCCCGACGCCGTCAGGCGGTACCTCGACGAGTGCGTCGCCAACTGCCGGGCCCACGGCGGTGAGTGGGAGACGGGCGTGGCTCTGATTTTCCGCGCCCATCTGGCCATCGATTATCCGGGCGGTGTCGTCGAGATCGACGGAGATCTCGCCGAGCTGCGCGAACTCAGCCGCCGCGTCGGTGACCGCTGGATGCGGGCGGAAGTCGCGAGCGCCGTCGGCGAGGCGGGGATGCTGCGCGGCCGGTACGAGGAGGCCCACGCCGCGTACACCGAGGCGCTCGGTCTCGCCCGCGAGGTCGGCGCCCGTGCCGAGGCCCCGTTCCTGATCGCCCGGCTCGCCGAACTCGCCTACCGGCGGGGCGATGTGGAGGCCGCCGAGAAGGGCTTGGACGAGGCCTCCGACGAGGCCGAGCGCTCCAGCGTCCAGGACACCCGGGCGTTCGTACGTTTCATGCGGGCGGCGATCGCCTTGGAGCGCGGCGAGATCGCGGACGCCCGGCGGTTCGCCGACGCTGCGCGGACGGTCTCCGCCTTCGGCTCGCCGCCGCCGCACTTCGCCGCGGCGCTCAACGGACTGGACGCGCGGATCGCCGTGCACGAGCAGACGGGCGGTCCGCTCACCGGCCTTCGCGGACTGGCCGCCGCTCTGCGCGCCGCGCGCGAGGCCCGCTGCACGGAACTCGTCACCGCACATCTCGCGGAGAGCGCCGCGTCCGTACTGCCGATGCTCGGCGATGACGCGTTCGCCGTACGGGTCCTCGCCGCGGCGGAAACGTGGCGGACCCACACGCCCCGGTCCGTGCCGGAGCGCCGCATGACCGCGGCCGTCGAGACCCAGGCCCGCCGGAGCCTTGGTGAGCAGCGCTACGAGACGGAACGATCCGCCGGGGCCGCACTCACCCTCACCCAGGTCATCGAGGCTCTGGAGGCAGCGACGCTCGGTGCCGGCAGCTGAGCCGTGCCCGGCGCCGGGCTTTCTGCGCGCATCAGCAGATGCCCGGCCTCGGCCGGTGCAGGATCAGCCGCAGCTGATCCGCGACTGCGCCCAGTCCGCGAGCGCCACCGAGCCGAGCGAGGTGTGCGGCTCCACCACGAGCCGGATCGTCTTCCGCCCGGAGATACCGACGCTCACCGGCACCGCAGGGTCACCGCCGCGCATCACCGGCGAACGCCACAGCCGCGCCCCGTCCCCGTACACGGAGAACCGCACCGCGCCCAGCCCCGATGTCAGGTCGTCGACGCCGACCAGCGCGTCGTACGAGGTGCACTCGCGGTTCAGATCGATCGTCACGGACGACTTCGCGTGGACGGAGACGCCGTGCGCGTACCGGATGCCGTCGATCGACATGTCCCAGCGCTTCCAGAGCAAGCTGCTCCGGCCGAGCCGTACCTCCGGCTGGGTGTGGTCGCCGAGCACGCCGTACTCCAGCCGGTTGACCCGGTAGACCTCCGCGGCGGGTGGCGGTGTCGGCTTCGGAGTGGGCTCGGCCGCGGGAGGCTTCGGCATCGGCTGGTCCGGCTGCGGGGCAGAGGGGTCCGCCGGAGGCGTCGACGCTGCGGACTTAGAGGTCGGCACGGGCGAAGGCTGCTTCGGCGGCGGGGTCGGCTCGGGTGCGCGGGCCGCGGGCGGAGCCGGAGGCTTCGCATCGGGGGCGGGCGCCTCCGGTACGACGGGCTGCGCGGCCGGCGGTTTCGCCTCGGGCTGCGGCGCAGGCCGGGGGTCGCCCGAGAGCGCCCATACGAGCCCGACGGCCGCCGCGAGGGCCGCGGCCGCGGCGAGCCCGGCTTTCGCCGGAGCGCCGAGGCCCTTCGCGGCAGCGGCCCCTCCGGACGTCGCCCCGGACCCCGTGGCGCCGCCGGACCCGGTCGCCGCTGCTGCGGCACCCGCACCCGCCGCACCGGCCGCGCCCACGGCGCCGCCTGCCACGATTCCGGCCGCCTTGAGCGAGTACCCGGCGGCGAACCAGCCGATGACCGCGACCGGCAGCAGCGCCGGGATCCCGGCGTTGACCTGCTCCAGCTCGCCCGCGGCCAGCCGGCACTTGGCGCACTCGTCCAGGTGCTTGCGCAGTCCCCGCTCGGCCCGCATCCGCAGCCCGCCCCGGGCGAAGGCCCCGAGCCGGTCGGCATAGCGCGCGCAGTCGCCGCCCGACGTGAGCGCGGTGCTCACATGGGCCTGCAGATAGGCCTGCTTGAGACCTTCGCGGGCCCGACTGGCCAGCACGGCCGTGGCATTGGCCGTGAGCCCGAAGAGCGGTGCGACCTCGCTGGGCGACTCCTCCTCGACGGTCGTGTGCCAGAGCACCGCCTGCCAGCGCTCGGGCAGCGAGCGGAAGGCCTGCAACGCCAGCGACTGCTCGGCCTCGTGCATCGCCCGCACGTCCGCGCCCAGATCGAGCGTTTCCTGGTCCGACACCTCGGCGGAGCGGGCGGCCTGGTCGGCGAAGATCGCGAAGTCCTCGACCAGTTGCTCCCGTCTCGAGGATTTCGTCCAAGCGGCGGCGACCCGGCGCACGGTCGTCAGCAGATACGCCCGTACGGCCTGCTCGGGCCCGGCCCCGCCCCGCACCGCCTGCAGCGTGCGCGCGAACACCTCGGCCGTCAGGTCGTCCGCGGTGTGCCCGTCGCGGCAGCACGTGTGGGCGTAGCGCCGCACCGCTGCCGAGTGCCGGCGGAACAGCTCCTCCCACGCACTGTCGTCTCCGAGCCTCATCCGCTGGATCAAGTCGGCGTCGGACGGTGTCGGACCGGCTGCCGTGACCCCGCGTCCGCCCTCGCGCTGCGGCGGCACACTGGCGTCGGCTTCCCGGGCGTACGCCGCCTCGGAGGCATGCCCTGCCGCCATGGAGTGCCCGGGTCCGCCCTGGCTCGGGACCTGGCGATGTCGCCCGCCGCCGGCCTCCGGCCCGGTCGCACCGCCGAGTGGTTCGTCCCGACCGTCACCGCTCATCGAGAAAGCCCCTGTACGCACCCACATGACACGAACACCGGCCAAGCGTGCCATAGAGCGATCGGCCTCAGGCCGTACCCTTCCGGCAACCACTCATCCGGGGAGACCTTCCGGAACCGAGCACTAGCGTTCACCCGTACGGGGAATGCTCAACAGACTGTACGACTGCGCCGTACGACCAGGTGTCTCCCGACGGGCCGCGTACCCGCGATCGGGAACCTGCGACCGGGCATCGCAGACGAAAGCGCGCCGGCCGTCACGCAGGCCGCGACCGCGTACCCGCGACCGGGCACCTACGACCGCGCATCGCAGACGAAAGCGCCCCGGCCGTCACGCAGGCCGCGACCGCAGCCCCTCCAGCAGGATGTCGAGCAGCCGGGCCGAGGCCGCCGCCTGCTGTGCCGGGTCCGGCAGCGACGGCGCAGCCGTGGCTATCACCAGCAGCACATCGGCCACCGTGACATCGCGCCGCAGCTCACCCGCCTCCCGCGCCCGCTCGACCAGTTGCCCCACGACTTCCAGCAGTTCGCCCGCACCCGCATCGTCCTGCTCGGACGACGGCACGTGCGCCGGCACCGGACGCGCCTCGACGACCCGGAGCTCGGGCTGCCCGCCGAAGCCCTGTCGTTGCGGCGGCACCCGCGACTCGTCCCGGCCGTCGCGCCGGGCGTCCTGTCCGCCGCCGCCCAAGACCTCGGGCACGACCGTCGACTCGTCCACACCGACCCGCAGCACCTGCGGCGGCAGCAGCCTTCCCGCGCCCGACGCGGCCGACGTCCGCAGGAAGCGGGAGAGCGCCGACCACGGCTCCTCCTCCTGCCCCAGAGCCGTACGCGCCTGCTCGGTCAGCCGGGAGGTCTCCTCCTCGGCTATCCGCCGCACCAGCACGTCCTTGCTCGGGAAGCGGCGGTAGACAGTGCCGACACCGACGCGTGCCCGGCGCGCCACGTCCTCCATCGGCGCGCCGTAGCCCAGCTCCCCGAACACCTCGCGCGCGGCCCGCAGAACATGCTCGAGATTGCGCTGCGCGTCCACGCGCAACGGAGCCGAACGCCCGGCCGCACCCGCCGCGCCGGTCCCACGGGTCACGGAACCCGCCAGACCCCCGGCGGTCCCCGCTCCGGTCACCGCCCCCGTCACCGCACGTCCGTTGCCGTCGGACGCGACAGCGGCCTGCCAATGCGAATCCTGAATGTGCATAACCGTTCCCCCGGTAATGAAGTCGTCTCCCCCCGGAGACGCCCCGCCCTGACAGCCGGGGTGAATCAGACGAGTCACCGACCCGACACCCCGACGAAGTACGAACATAGTTGAGTCGAGGTCAATTCAGAAGGGGCTCTTCCGCACGGTGTGCCCCCCGATCGGAGCAAGGGCCGGAACGTTCCCGATTCCGCCCCCTCCCGCTACCCCCCTCGCCCACCCTGACCTGCACACCTTCCCCCGCACCCGGGTCCGGGCCGACGAGGCCCGGCCAAAACCTCCGGTCACACAATTTGCCGGGCCTGTGGACAAACTCCTGGGGCCGTTGCGTCATGGGATGGTGAAGGCTGCATACTCCCGGGACACGACGCCCGGCTCCTCGCCGCGCACGCGCATTCTCGTCGTCGGCGGCGGCTACGTGGGGATGTACACCGCGCTCCGCCTGCAGGACAAGCTGAAGGCGGAGCTGGCCCGCGGGGACATCGAGATCCTCGTCATCGCGCCAGAGCCGTACATGACCTATCAGCCCTTCCTGCCCGAGGCGGCGGCCGGCGCGATCTCGCCCCGCCACGTGGTGGTCCCGCTCCGCCGTGTCCTGAGCAGATGCAAGATCCTCATCGGCGAGGTCCGGTCCGTCGACCACGCCAAGCGCACCGCGACCGTCACGACCCTCGCCACCGCGGAGGAGGGCACGGGCGGGGTCCAGATCGGATACGACGAGCTGGTCATCGCCCCCGGTTCGATCTCCCGCACCCTCCCGGTCCCCGGCCTCGCCACGTACGCCATCGGATTCAAGTCCGTCGAGGAGGCCATCGGCCTGCGCAACCACGTCATCGAACAGATGGACATCGCCTCCTCCACCCGCGAGCCCGCCCTGCGCGACGCGGCCCTCACCTTCGTCTTCGTGGGCGGCGGCTTCGCAGGCGTCGAGGCGCTCGGCGAGTTGGAGGACATGGCCCGCTTCGCCACGCGCTACTACCACAACATCAAGCCCGAGGACCTGAAATGGGTGCTGGTCGAGGCGAGCAACCGCATCCTCCCCGAAGTCGGCGAGGAGATGGGCAGGTACGCCATCCGCGAGCTGCGCGCCCGCAACATCGACGTACGGCTGGAAACCCGCCTGGACTCCTGCGAGAACCGTGTCGCCGTCCTGAGTGACGGCACCCGCTTCCCGACCCGCACGGTCGTGTGGACCGCCGGCGTCAAACCGGCGCCCGTCCTCGCCTCCACCGACCTGCCCCTCAACGAACGCGGCCGCCTCAAGTGCACTGCCAAGCTCACCGTCGAGGGCGTCGAGCACGCGTGGGCGGCCGGTGACGCCGCCGCCGTACCCGACCTCACCGCGAAGGAAGCCGGCACGGAGACCGCGCCGAACGCCCAGCACGCCGTACGCCAGACCAAGGTGCTCGCCGAGAACATCGTCGCCTCGCTGCGCGGACAGCCCCTCAAGGAATACGCCCACGCCTATGTGGGATCCGTGGCGTCGCTCGGACTGCACAAGGGCGTCGCGCATGTGTACGGCCGCAAGCTCAAGGGCTATCCGGCCTGGCTGATGCACCGCGTCTACCATCTCAGCCGCATGCCCACGTTCAACCGGAAGGCGCGCATCCTGGCCGAGTGGACGCTGTCGGGGCTCTTCAAACGTGAGATCGTTTCGCTGGGCTCGCTGGAGCATCCGCGCGCCGAGTTCGAACTCGCCGCGGGCGCCGTCCCGTCCCGACCCCTCACCCGCCGTCACGAGGACCCGCCCAAGGGCCCGAAGGGCGGCCGGAACCCGCGGCCGGGGGAGGACCGGGGGGAGGACCGCGGGAAGGACCGCGGGAAGGACTGACGCTGTTGTCAGTGCGGTCGGTCACACTGGACGTGTGACGATAGGTGGGCCGACACCTGCACAGAGTGACCTGTCCCCGCGGCGCGGCCGAGCGCCCACGACGATCAGCAATCAACACACGAGGCTAGAAAATCCGTGAACTTCACGCGTTGGAGCGCCCGGCTCCCCGGTACGCAGCGTCGCGCCGCAGCGCGGATCGACCGCGGGTCCGTGCCCGCGGCCCGCGGTGAGTACGACCAGCGGCCGGAGCCCCCGTCCGACGCCACCGACGCCACCGACGTGCCCGAAGGGCCCGACGTGCGTGGCGTACCCACGCTCGATCACTTCTCCGTACGGGAGCTGCTCGGCCGGCTCCCGGCTCTCGTCGCCCTCGTCCACGGCCCCGAGCACCGCGTTGCGTACATCAACGATGCGTACGCCGCCGCGTTCGGCCCCCGCGCCATCGGCGCCGCCGCCGCCGCAGCCTGCCCCGAACTCGCCGAATTGGGTCTGCTCCCGCTGATGGACCAGGTGCTGCGCAGCGGAAAGCCCCGCACCGTGAAATCCCGCCGCATCCAGGGCGGCGGCTCGTACACGATCACGTGCCTGCCCGCCGAAGCCCCCGCACCCCCACCCGCACCGGCACCTGAATCCGGCTCCGCCCCCGGCTCCGGCTCCGGCTCCGCCCCCGGCTCCGGTTCCGGCCGCGGTGTCCTCGTCTTCGCGGCCGACGTCACCGACCACGCCGAGGCCGCCGAGCGTCTGCGCGCCAGCGAGCGCCGCCACCGCGAAACCGCCGTCACCCTCCAGCGCTCCCTGCTCCCGCAGGAGCTGGAGCAGCCCGACGACCTGCGCATCGCCGCCGAGTACCGCCCGGGCGGCACGGACGCCGCGGTCGGCGGCGACTGGTACGACGTGATCACGCTCGGCGCCGGCCGCACCGCCCTCGTCATCGGCGACGTCATGGGCCGCGGCGTCCGCGCCGCCGCCGTGATGGGCCAGCTGCGCACGGCCGTCCGCGCGTACGCCCGCCTCGACCTGCCCCCGCACGAAGTGCTGCAGCTCCTCGACGGGCTCGCCGCCGAGATTGACCCCAGCCAGATCGCCACGTGTGTGTACGCGGTTCATGACCCCAACGAGGGACGGCTCGTGTACGCGTCGGCGGGCCATCTGCCGATCCTCGTACGGGACGAGGACGGTACGGTCCACCGTGCCGAGGAGCCGACCGGCCCCCCGCTCGGCACCGGCGGCTGGCTGCACACCTCCGGCACCATGCCGCTCCAGCCCGGCTCCACCGCCGTCCTCTATACGGACGGTCTCGTCGAGCGGCGCGGCGAGGACATCGACGAAGGCGTCGCCGCCCTGGAGCGGGCGCTGGCCGGAGCGACCGGCACACCCCAGGTGGTGTGCGACCGGCTGATCCGCTCCTTGGGCGTGACCGCCGAGCATGACGACGATGTCGCCGTCCTCGTCCTCCAGCACCCGAGCCGCACGGGTACGGACGCGGAACTGTTCCACAACGCTGCCCTGGAGCTGCTCGGAGGCGTCGAAGCGGCGCCGCGCGCGCGTGCCTTCGCGTCGGGGGTGCTGGCCTCCTGGCGGTTCCCGGGTGAGCTGCGTGATCTGGGTGTGCTCGCCGCGAGCGAGCTCGTGGCGAACTCCCTGCAGCACGGCACCCCGCCCATGCGGCTGCGGCTCCGGCGCACCGACCGCCGCCTGATCATCGAGGTGACGGACGGGGACGACCATCTGCCGCGCCGTCGCCGCGCGGAAACGGAGGACGAGGCGGGTCGCGGAATCTCCATCGTCGCGACGATCGCCTCGTCCTGGGGCAGCCGCCGTACTCCCGGGGGCGGCAAAGCGGTGTGGTGCGAATTCGCACTGCCCGACCAGCTGCCCGACTGACCGGACGGGCCTCCGTCTTGTCCTAGGCGACGGTCTCCACCAGGCCGCCCCGCTCGGGCTGGTGCTTGGCCACGACCCGCGACTTCGCTGCGAGCGACGGCTGGTCCTGTACGGGCGTGAGCCGCTTGCCCAGTCGCAGAGCGAGCGCGGTGATGCCGAGTGAGAAGAGGACGAACGTCACGATGTACGGACCGTGCAGCGCGGCGCCCATCGGACCGCCCACGGCCGGACCCACCGCCAGCGCGAGCTGCTTGACCAGAGCGAACGCGGAGTTGTACTGCCCGACCATCGACTCCGGTGCCAGGTCGGCGACGAGCGGTGCCACGGTCGGCGACAGCATCGCCTCACCGAGCCCGAAGAGCGCGTACGTGGAGACGAACGCGGCCGTCGCCATGGCCTGGCTGCCGTGCCCGAGCCCCGCGTACCCCGCGAAGAGCCACGCAACGGCCCAGATCAGCCCGACCGCGGCGATCACCCGCGTGCGCCGGCGCCGCTCGACGAACCTGAGGACGACGAACTGGGCGACCACGATGACGGCCGTGTTCGCGGCCAGGGCGAAACCGAGCGACGCGGGATCGATCCCGGCGGCCTCGGTGCCGTACGCCGCAAGCCCGGACTCGAACTGGCCGTAGCAGGCGAAGAAGAGAACGAACCCGAGCACGCACAGCTGCACCATGGCCCGGTGCCCAAGCAGCGCTCGCAGCCCGCCGCGGGCCTTCGCCTCGGTGTTCTCGGGCATCGCGTCCGGGGTCGCCGGGCACGCGGGCATCCGCACGGTCGCCGCCACTCCGGCCAGCACGACGAACATCGCCGCCTCGATCGCGAACAGCAGGGTGAAGCTGCCGGGCCGGCTCGCGTCGACGATCTGCCCACCGATCAGACCGCCGATGCCCAGCCCCAGGTTCTGCAGGAAGAACTGCATCGCGAACGCCCGGGTCCGGGTCGCCGGGCTGGAGCACCAGACGATCATCGTCGCGAGCGCCGGCTGCATCACGGCCGTACCGGCACCCAGCAGAGCGGCGGACAGCACGGACATCGGGACACTCCCGGACAGCCCCATGCTCAGCGCGCCGACGGACGCGAGCAGCGAGCCCACGATCACGACGGGCAGCGGGCCCCGCCGGTCGATGACGCGCCCGGTGAAGGGGAGGACGACGAGCGCGGCCATGGCAAAGACGGCAAGGACAGCCCCCGCCGTACTGGCGCCCAGGTCACGCACCTGAGCCACATACACGTAGAGATAAGGAACGGTGAACCCGAGACCGAACGCGCTCAGCACGTTCCCTGCCTGGATCCGGCGCATCGCAGCGCCCAGCTGCCTGGTCACACTCACCTGCTTGGTCTGTCGGAGCGGGAAGACTGAAGCCTGAAGACTTCGAAGCTAAAGTTAGAGTCTAAACAATACACATCCAAGGACTTAGAAGCCAACTCGACGCATGGGATAGTGGCCGCATGTCCGACACCCCCGAGCAGCCCGCCCCCGGGCAGGCATCCGGTCCCGCCGAGGCGCCGGCCACTCAAGCCACTCAGGCGGCCCAGGTCGCCGAGGCTACGGAGGCCGCGCAGGAGCCGAGCCTCGACGAGCAGATCGCCGCATATCAGCGCGAATTCCGAGACCTGGACCCCCAGGTCGAGAAGGTCGTCTCCGCCCTGGGCCGGCTCAATCGCCGGATGAACGTCGCCTACGGCCGCCAGGTCGCCGCCCTCGGCATCAGTAGCGCCGAGTGGGAGGTCCTCAAGACCCTCGTTCTCGCCGGCGCCCCCTATCGCCTCGGCCCCGGCGAGCTCGCCAAGCGTCTCGGCCTCACCCCGGCAGCCATGACCCACCGCATCGACCGCATGGCGGGCGAAGGCCTGGTCACCCGCGACCGCGACGAGAGCAACCGGGTGCGCGTCATCGTCGAGCTGACGGACGAGGGCCGCGCCAAGTGGCTCGAGGCGATGCGCATGGCCACCGCCTTCGAGGAGGACCTGCTCCAGGACCTGTCGAGCGAGGAACGGGGCGTGCTGGGCGAGATGCTCATCCGCGTCCTCCGCAGGGTCGAACACACCCAGCCGGACGCGGGCGGCCGGCTCACCGACCTGGACTAGAAGGTTCGCTGGAAGGTGTCGGGAAGATGGACGGCGGGGCGGGTTGACACGCCCCTGATCGATCCGTAAGGTTCTTCGAGTTGTCACGGGGCCGGAACGGTTCTGCGACGACCGATCCCGCCGCTGATGCGGCAACCAAACTCCGCACGATCTCCCAACCGGGAAGAATTTCGGCATGCCGAAATTCGTTTCGAAGGACTCGATTATGAGTCACCTGGGAAATCCGCTAGAGTTTGAAACGTCGGAACGGCCCAACAGCCGGGAAGACACCCCCCTCTGACTGGGAATCAGGCCCGAAAGGATCTGATAGAGTCGGAAACGCCGGAAAGGGAAAACGCGAAAGCGAAGAACGGCCCGGCAGCCCGCTCCAGCGGGTGGCAGAAACGGAGATCGGATCTGCTAAGCTGGAAACACCGAAGGGAAGCGCCCGGAGGAAAGCCCCAGAGAATGTCACTGAGGGTGAGTACGAAGGAAGCGTCCGTTCCTTGAGAACTCAACAGCGTGCCAAA
>NZ_JBSFHO010000050.1:0-33768 GCF_053597075.1 Streptomyces sp. NPDC001514 | reverse complement strand
CTCGGCTGGGAAACCCCAGCCGAGCGCCTCTCTACACTGCTTGCAACCGCCCAACACTGATCACGTGTTGCGACGACCGCTGGAATCCGCCGGTCCGGGCGGGGGCCCTCGGCCCTGAGTCAGCGCCGGCTCGAGCGTCTCCGTACGCCTCGGCAATCCAGCCCCCAGGAAAAACTCATGCCCGTGGGCACCGCGCACTGCTCACGGTGTGCTGGTGATCCAGCGCTGGACCGTCGCGTTCGTCGTGTCGTCGAGCAGGCAGAGGGCCTCGATCGCCTCGAGATCGCCGGGCAGCGGCGGAATGCCCGCGGCGGTGAGAGCGGCGTGCAGGTCGAGTCGCCGCCTGTCCATCGGGCTCAGCGACATCGACAACCGCTGTCCCGGGTCCGGGGCCGGCAGGAGAAAGTCGGCGGCACCGGGAAAGCGGTAAGGATCGGCGGTTGCGCCCGTCGCTGTCGCCGTCGTCGCCGTCGCCGTCGCCTGGTCGGTCGTCATCGTCGAGAGCGCGGAATCCTGCCAAGCAGCCATAAGAGCCTCCTCGATTGATGTCTCCGGCCGTTAGGAGTCACGCACGGGCCCGTCCAGTTGCGAAGGAGGCCGCCAACCACCCGGACGGCCCTATGGTTTCTCACCCGAGTGCGGCGCCGCGCAGCAGCAGTTGGGCGACGTCCACGCCCGCGATGCCCATGGTGGCCAGGAACGGGATCCGCCCGCCGGCGCTGCGGAACGGACGGGCCACGGCGACGATGCACAGCAGCGCCGTCGCCGACAGCACCGCCCATCCCGAGGCGGAGACCGGCCCCGCAGGCGCGAACACCAGAACGAGAGAAGAGGCGAGGACCAGGAGAGCCGCCACCAGCCCCGACCGCCTTCCACCGAGCCGCTGCGGCAGGCCGTTGACGCCTGCCGCGAGGTCGTGGTCGATGTCCGGCAGCACATTGGCGAAGTGGGCACCCGTACCGAGCAACGCGGCGGCGGCCGTCAGCCACAGGGGCGGCCAGGGAGCTCCGGGCAGACCGAGCGTGACGAACGCCGGGAGCAGTCCGAAGGCGAGCGCGTACGGCAGCCAGGACGCGGCCGTACGCTTCAGCCGGAGGTTGTACGACCACGCCGCCGCCACGCTCACGAGATGGACGCAGCCCGCGAGCAGGCCGCAGGCCAGCGACAGCGGTACGCAGACGGCCAGGGCCGCCCCCGCTGCCGCGGCCACCGCGCGAGGCGAGGTGTGCCCCGTCGCGAGCGGCTTGTCCCTGCGCCCGGCCGCACGGTCACGCCCCAGGTCGACCCGGTCGTTGGACCAGCCGATCGACAACTGACCGGCGGCCACCGCGCACACCGTCATCGCACCCCCGGGGAGGTCGCGTCCCCCGACGGCAGCGGTCAACGCGGCGGTGAAGACGGTGACGGCCGCGGCGGGCGCGGGGTGACACGCTTTCAGCAGGCCGTTCACGGTCCGGCGCGGTGAGACACAGGGCATCGCGCCGGCCTGCACGTCGGGCGTCACGGAGGGCGTCGCGGCCGGCACAGCCGACACAGCGGGCGCGGAGGGCGCAGCGGGCGCTGAGGGCGCTGAGGGCGCGTCGTCGTGGGCGGTCCCGCTCGGCATCACGACGTCACGCTAAGCCACGACGCGCCCGGCATGTCTGATTTCATCATGTTGTGTCAGAACCTTTCTATGTTGGGGCAATGACGCGTGTCCTGGCAGTGAGTACCGTGTTCCCGCCCCACCGCTATTCCCAGACGGACATCACGGACGCGCTCGCCCGCTGTCTGCCGTCGGGATCCGATCCCGGTCTGCTGCGCCGCGTCCACTCCTCCGTCCAGGTCGACGCACGGCATCTCGCCCTCCCGCTCGACGACTACGGGCAGCTGGGTGGCTTCGGCCGGTCCAACAACGCCTATCTCGAGGCGGCGTTCGACCTCGGCGTACAGGCTCTCGAACGCGCGCTCGCCGAGGCGGGCATGGCAGCCGACGAGATCGACCTGGTGGTGTCCACGTCCGTGACCGGCGTCGCCACCCCGTCCCTGGAAGCCCGGCTCGCCGCCACCGTGGGGCTGCGCCGCGACGTCAGGCGCGTCCCGCTCTTCGGCCTCGGCTGCGCCGGTGGTGCCGCGGGTGTGGCGCGCGTCCACGACTACCTCACCGGCCGGCCGGACCACGTCGCGCTGCTCCTCTCCGCCGAGCTGTGCTCGCTCACCCTCCAACCGGCGGACACCTCGATGGCGAACCTGGTGGCCGGCGCGCTCTTCGGCGACGGAGCCGGGGCCCTGCTGGCGGTCGGCCGGGAGCATCCCCGTCACGGTGACGCATCCGGCCCCCTGGTCGTCGACAGCCGCAGCCGTCTCTATCCGGGTACGGAGCACCTCCTCGGCTGGGACGTGGGCGAGTGGGGCTTCCGCATGGTGCTCGGCAGCGAGCTGCCCGAGGTGATCAGGCTGAACGTGTGCGAGGAGATCGCGTCCTTCCTCGCGGGGCACGATCTCAAACCGCCGGACCTGGCGGCCTGGATCTGCCACCCGGGCGGACCGAAGGTCCTCGACGTCCTGGCCGATGGCCTCGGGCTGCCCGGTAAGGCCTTCGAGCTGAGCCGGCGCTCGCTGGCCCGGGCCGGCAACCTCTCCTCGGCCTCCGTCCTGCACGTGCTGCGCGACACCCTGACCGCCGGGCCGCCGGAGCCCGGATCCGCCGGCCTGATGCTCGCGTTCGGGCCCGGCTTCTCCTCCGAACTCGTGCTGCTGCGCTGGTGACTTCGCCGATGGATCCGTACGTGGGATTTCTCGTCGTCGTCCTCCTGGTGGCGGCGGAGCGGCTGGCCGAGCTCGTCGTCGCTCGTCGTAACTCCGCCTGGAGCCGGACGCGCGGCGGCCGGGAGTACGGACGCGGCCACTACCCGGCGATGGTCGCTCTGCACACCGCGCTGCTGGCGGGCTGCATCGCCGAGCCGTGGGCCGCGGACCGCCCCTTCATCTCTCGGCTCGGCTGGACGATGCTCGTGCTGGCCGTCGTCGCACAGGCACTGCGCTGGTGGTGCATCGCCACGCTGGGCCCGCGCTGGAACACCCGGGTCGTCGTGGTCCCGGGTCTGCCGCTGATCACCACCGGCCCGTACCGGTGGCCGTGGCTCAGGCACCCCAACTACCTGGCCGTGGTCCTGGAGGGGCTGGCGCTGCCCCTGGTGCACACGGCCTGGGTGACCGCGGTCTGCTTCACCGCGCTGAACCTGGTGCTGCTCACCGTACGCGTCCGCTGCGAGGAGGCGGCCCTGGCCTGCGGCCGGACCGTACGGATGGCGGGCGCGGCGCGGTGATCGATCTGCTGGTCGCCGGCGGTGGCCCGGCCGGTCTGGCCACCGCCATCCACGGTGCACTGTCCGGACTCGAGGTCGTCGTCGCCGAGCCGCGCCCCACTCCCGTCGACAAGGCGTGCGGCGAGGGTCTGATGCCGGGTGCCGTGCGAGCCCTGGGGAAGCTCGGCGTCACGGTCGCGGGCAGGCCGTTCCAGGGCATCCGCTACGTGGACGGCCTCACGGGTCGCACGGCCGAGGCGCGGTTCCGTGCCGGCCACGGGCTCGGCGTGCGACGGACCGGCCTGCATACGGCACTGGCCGAGCGGGCGGCCGAGCTGGGCGTACGGATCGTGCCGCGGCGCCTCGGCCCGGTGCACCAGGACGGGCGCGGTGTGACGGCCGGCGGGCTGACTGCCCGTTACCTCGTCGCCGCCGACGGTCTGCACTCCCCCACCCGCCGCGCGCTCGGCCTGTCCGCGCCGCCTGCGCCGCGCCGGCCCGCGCGCTACGGACTGCGCCGCCACTACACCGTCGAGCCATGGAGCGACATGGTGGAGGTGCACTGGTCGGCGCGCTCCGAGGCGTACGTCACGCCGCTGGCGCCCGACCTCGTCGGCATCGCCGTACTCACCGCGGACCGTGTGCCGTTCGAGGCGCAGCTCGCGCGCTTCCCGCTCCTTGCCGCACGGCTGGCGGCGGCGCCGGGCACCCCGGTGCGCGGCGCCGGGCCGCTGCGTCAGCGGGTGCGCTCACGCGTGGCGGGCCGTGTGCTGCTGGTCGGCGATGCGGCGGGCTACACCGACGCGCTGACCGGTGAGGGCCTCACGCTCGCCCTGACCGCGGCCGAGGAGCTGGTCCGGTGCGTAAGGGCCGGCCACCCCGAGGCGTACGAACACGCCTGGCGCCGGCTCTCCCGCAGCTACCGGCTCCTCACCGGCTCCCTGCTCTGGGTCCGCGAGCGTCCGCTCCTCGCCTCGCGCATCGTGCCGCTCGCCTCCCGGCTGCCCCGAGTGTTCCGGGAGGGCGTGAACCTGCTCGCCTGACGTCCGGATTTGCGGGCGCGCCCGCCCGGACGCAGGGTGGCACGGAGGACCCACGCATTAATACGGAAGTTCGAAGGAGTCGCCATGCCGCGGGGATCGAGCCCCAAGCGGGAGCGCCAGTACGAACACATCAAGGAGAGCGCGGAGCAGCGCGGAGAAAGCAAGGACAGGGCCAAGGAGATCGCCGCCCGTACGGTGAACAAGGAGCGCGCCCGCGCAGGCGAGTCCCGCACCGCGAGCAAGATCTCCACGGAGGACATGTCCTCGTCGAAGCGCGGCGGTCAGCGTTCGGGCAAGGGTTCCGGGGGCCCGACGTACGACCAGCTGTACGCGGAGGCACAGCGCCGCAACATCCACGGCCGCTCCTCGATGAACAAGGAGGAGCTCAAGCGGTCGCTGGGCCGCTGAGCAGTGTGGACGGGCCGCCGGTCTCTCTCGGACGGGGACGGACGAGTGAAGGCGGCACGATCCGGGTAGCCACGCGGCACAGACCGTCAGGCACGGAAAGGAGATCGCCATGAAGCGTGCCAGGCAGCACGGCAAGCCCGCTCCTCCCGAAGGCGAAGAGCTGAAGCGGGAGATCTTGGACGCCGAGCTGGAACTGACCGAACGCCTCGTGCCCCTCAGCGGGCGCGGCGAGGGGGGCGAAGCCCTCACCTCGGGCCGGCGGGCCGAGGAGCGCACGGGCGCCGAGGAGAGCGACCGGTAGCGGACGCACAGCCGCGGCCTGGTCCACGTCGTGGTCCGCGCCCCCGGACGGAGCCGTTCAGCCGGGGTGGGCGTACCGACCGGCTCGTGCCGTCACCGTGAAGAGGCCCCCGTCCGGGTCACGCAGCGTGACCGAAGGGCTGGGGGCGTCGGTGTCCACGGGTGATACGGCGCCGCCGCCGAGCCGGGTGGCCGTGGCCACGGCTTCGTGGAGGTCACTCACCCAGAAGTGGACGTCCCAGCGCGGTCGCACATGGGGGTCGGGGGCCGTTTCGACCGCGCCGCCGTGCAGCCGCGCGACCTGCTCCCCCTCCTGTCGCAGGACGACGTAGTCGTCCTCGTACGCGACCTGGCAGCAGCCCGCGCGGTCCGCGCCCCAGTCGAGGACCTCCGCATAGAAGATGGCGGCGTCGAAGGCGTCTCTGGTGTGCAGCTCCAGCCAGGCCAGCGCCGTGTCGCGCCCGACGGTCCAGCCGGGGACGAGTTCGCCCTCCCAGACCCCGAAGATCGCTCCGTCGCGGTCGCCGGCAAGGACCGCACGGCCGGTGCCGACGGAGAGGGGCCCCACCGCCACGGTGGCACAGCGCTCGCTGATCCGTGTGGCGGCCACGTCCGCGTCGGCGACCGCGAAGTAGGGGGTCCAGGCCACGGGAACGGCTCTCCCTGCCAGGGCGCCGATCCCCGCCACCGGAGCGCCGTGGAGGTAGGCGACGGAGAATTCCTCGCCGTGCGGGCCGCTGCGGAACTCCCAACCGAAAACAGCGCTGTAGAAACGCTGCGCCGAACCGATGTCCGGGGCCACCAGGCTGACCCAGCACGGGGCGCCCACCAGCACGGCATTCGACGTCGACACGTCAGCCATCCCCATCCGTCGCACTCGCAAAGCGGAACCGTCCTACGGTACCGCCGCCCCTGCCTGGTCAGGCTGATCCGCCCGGCGAGGGCGTCAGCGTGGTGTCTACATCCGCTCGACCGCGTCCTTGGCCTCCTTGAGACCGGCGCCCGTGATCTGTCGGTACCTCTTGATGGCCTCGATCTTCTTGCCTGCTCGCACGAGCCCGACCACTTGGTCCAGTTCGGGGCCGGTCTCACGGATGCCCAGGTGGTCCAGTACGAGATCGACCTTGCGCTCGACCGTGGCGATCCGGCGGTCGAGCCGGCCGATCCGGCTCTCAAGGACCGCGCCCAGCAGGCCGATCAGCGGGATGAGGAGGTACGAGGCTATGTCCATGGCCCAAGATCGTAGCGAGGCATGAGCCCCGGGCCCGCCGCGACCGGTCGCTGCCGCGGCCCGCTCACGCCGGCGGACGGATCGCGCGCAACTGGGCCGCGGAGCCGGCGCTGCAGCCCGGTGGGTTCCAGGTCCAGGTGCGGACGCCGTCGAAGCCCGCGCTCCGGACCGCGTCGGCGAGCGCGGGCAGACCGCCGGGCAGCCATCTCTCGTGGGCCGAGAGCAGGAGCCGGCCGCCGGGGCACAGCACCCGGTGGAGTTCGGCGAGCCCTGCGGGCACATCCGGCCACAGGTGCACGTTGTTGACGGAGATCACGGCATCAACAGACGTCGCGGGCATGCCCGTACGGTCCGCAGTGCCCGTGGTGAGGCGTACGCGGCCCTGCTCGATCAGGCCGCCGCACCGGCGGCGGCACATGTCGAGCATGACGTCCGAGGGGTCGACGCCGATCACCCGGGCGGAGCGCTCGGCGGCGGCCTGCAGCCCGACCCCGGGGCCCGGGCCGACGACCAGCACCATGTCCTGCTCCGCCGGCGCGGCGAGGTCGACCATTCTGCGCTCCGTGGCGGCGTTGCCATGGGCCATGAGCCGGCCACCGATGCGGCCGAGCAGTCCGCTGGGGCGGCCGCACGCCTTCGTCAGCAACCGACCGGTGATGCTCTCCACCCCTGCATCGAACCACCCCTTGTGACGCACGGCGACAGTCTCACAGCCGGTCGCCGAAAGGTGAAAACAGACCAGTGAGGGTGATCGGTTCCCACGCCTCGCAGCCCGGCCCCGGCATAGCGTCGGGGACGGCGCGGATCCTCCGCCCTTGATTCCCCGATTCCCGAGTCCCCGAGTCCCCGTATCCCTTCACCGAGGAACTGATCCCATGCCGATGCAGCCCTGGTTCCCCGATGCCAAGCTGGGCATCTTCATCCACTACGGCATCTACGCGGTGGACGGTGTTCCCGAGTCCTGGGCCTTCTATCACGGCGATGTGCCGCGCGAGCAGTACATGAAGCAGCTCGACGGCTTCACCGCGTCCGCCTACGACCCGAGGGCCTGGGCGAAGCTGTTCGCGCGCGCCGGAGCGAAGTACGCCGTACTGACCGCCCGTCACCACGACGGCGTCGCCCTCTGGGACACCGCCCACGGCGACCTGAACGTGGCGCGACGGACGCCGGCCGGCCGGGACCTCCTCGGCGGATACGCCGGTGCGCTGCGCGAGCAGGGCCTCAAGGTCGGTCTCTACTACTCGCACTCGGACTGGAACCACCCCGACTACGCGAGCGTGGTCCACCCCGCCCCGCCCGACGAGGACGTGGCCACCCACCCCCTCCTCACACCGGAGGACGGGGTCGAGGACCCCGAGGCCTGGGCCCGGTTCCTTGCCTACCGCAACGCACAGGTCGGCGAGCTCGTCGACCGTTTCCGCCCCGACCTGCTCTGGTTCGACGGCGAGTGGGAACGCAGCGAGGAGCAGTGGGGGATGCGGGAGCTCGCCGAGCTGATCCTCGCCGGGAATCCGGAGACCGTCCTCAACGGGCGCATGCTGAGCCACGGCGACTACGCAACCCCCGAGCAGGGCGTTCCGCTGCTGCCTCCGGACGGACCGTGGGAGCTGTGCCTGACGGTCAACGACTCCTGGGGTTTCCAGCGCCAGGACCACAACCACAAGTCGGTGCGCCGGCTGGTGCGCTACTTCACCGAGACGATCGGCATGGGCGGCAATCTGCTGCTGGACGTCGGGCCGCGGGAGGACGGCACGATCCCGGCCGAGCAGGCCGAGCGCCTCGAAGGCCTCGGAGCCTGGATCGCCGGGCACTGCGAGGCGGTGTACGGCACGGTCGCCGGTCTCCCGGCCGGGCACCACTACGGTCCGAGCACCCTGTCCGCCGACCGCCGCACGCTGTATCTGGTCTGTTTCGACACCCCGCGCGAGTCGGTTTCGCTGCGCGGACTGCGCAACCAGGTCAAGCGCGTCAGCGTGGTGGGCACCGGGACGGAGCTGGTGCACCGCGTCATCGGCGGTCTCGGCCATGTGCCGGGCGTGCTGTGGATCGACGCGCCGGAGGCCGGGGACGTCGACGAGTCGGCCACCGTGCTGGCCGTCGAACTCGACGGCGAGCTGGACCTCTACCGGGGCACCGGTCGCTACTGAGATCCCTCGTCCGCCGGTGCGGTCAGTCGCCGGCGCGGATCGCGCGCGGGGACGCGCCCAGTTCGCGCCGGCACGCCTTGTTGAACGCCTGCAGGTCCTCGACGCCGACGGCCGCCGCGACGGCGGGGATCGGCAGCGTCGACTCGCGCAGCAGGTGCCGGGCGCGCTCCATCCGGCGGCGGCGGATGTACGCCACGACGGTCCCGCCGGTCTCGGCCCGGAACAACCGGATGAGGTGGTTGTGCGACACCCCCGCCACCCTGGCCACTTCGGGCACTGTCAGCCGGCCGGCGAGGTTCGACTCGATGTACGCGATGGCCGCGGCGGCCGAGGCGTGCGGCCGGGCGCCGGCCCCGGGGGGCTCGGCGAGTTCGGCCACCCGCCACAGGGCCGCCCACACCTCGGCCTCCGCCCTGCGGGGGTTGCGCGGCGCCGTGGCGATGGCGCCCAGGAGCAGTTCGGACAGCGAAGGCGTCACCGCGCCCGCGTCCTGCACCACAGGGATCTCCCGGGCCTCACCCGCGCCGGGCAGCTCAAGATGCACGTACAGATGCTCGGACCGCCCGCGGTAGCGGTACTTCACCACCGCCCCGGGCGGTACGAGGCTCACATACCCCGGCCGGATCGCGTGGACGACTCCGTCGACGGTGAGTTCGGCGGCGTACCGGTAGAGGTGCAGCTGCCAGAGACCGGGAAGCCGGAACACGTCGAGCGGACTCGCGGTCCCGTGCACCCCGACTCCGAGCCCGGCGACTCTCGGCGGTTCGTCGAGCCGTACCGCGGCCGCCCGTCCGGGCCGGATCCAATCACTGCCGGTCACGTTGAAAATCTACCAGCGCCCTGTACGGGTAGGGGATGCCTCGACGAGAGCGACCACCCGAGCGCCTCGTGCACGGCAACACCCGCACCGCCGACGGGTTACGGCGGTGTGATTCCCCGGTGCTGCAGAGGTGTCGCCGCGGGGCTGCGGGGACGAGCCGGTCGACAGTATCGTCACGGGCACGGTCGGGTTCGTCGGGCAAGCCAGGGGCCGCTGCTTCTCGCAGCGGGCTCGTCGCCCTCCGTCCCTGACTCGCCGCCGCAGTCCAAGGCGCGACAGCATGGAGGTAGGGCGGTCGACGAGGTCTGCCCGGGCAGGGAGGCGTTACAGACTGTGACCAGAGCAAGCTTTGCGTTCTGTGGGGCTGAGCTGGCTGCTGTCTACGTCCTTGCCGAAGGGGGCAGAGAGCTTCATCTGGCCGAGCTGGCCGGAGGCCGCAGCGTGTTGTACGGGCTGCCGGCGATCCTTGCCGTGGAGGGCCACTCCCCCGCCGCGGACGCCTTCCGCTCCGGCGCTCCGCTGTGGCTGAGCCCGGAGGAGCTCGCGGCCTACATGGAGAGCGATCCCCACCACTTCACCGGCCGCGTTCTCCGCAACAGTGCCGGGACCCAGGCCAAGATCTCGCTCGGCGCCCTGCCGCTGGGACACGGCCCCAAGGAGCTGGGCTGCCTGATCGTCGCCGGAGAGGTCCCCGACGGCTTCAGCGCCGACCGCCGCAGCCTTCTGGAGCTCTACGCCGACCAGGTGGCCGCGGGGCTCGAATCGGTGGCCGCCCGCCTCCCCGCGGCCCCAGCAGCGGCGGCACCACGACCGCCGCTGGGACACACGCTGATGCCTCTCCAGGGCGGCGCCTTCATCCTGGAGCTGAGCACCGGCCGCATGGAGGCCCACGAACACGTGCTGGAGCTGCTCGGCATCCGAACCGACCAGTTCGACGGAAGCGTGGAGACCCTGCTCGCCTGCGCCGTCCCGGACGACATGCCCGCGCTGATGGCCATCGTGGAGCCGGGCCGGCTCTCCGCCGAGGACCAGCAGCTGGCGTTCCGTATCCGCCGTCCCAACGGCGAACTGCGCTGGCTGGGTCTGCGGTGTCGCGTGGATGTGGACGCCGGGGGCACGCCGGAGCGTGTGCTCGGTGTGGTCGCCGACGCCTCGTACCTGCGCCCCAGCGCCGACGAGGTCTCCGTCGTGCAGCGGCTGTCCGCCAGACTGGCGAGTGCCACGACCATCCGGGACGTCAGCCAGGTGGTGGTCGCTTCGCTGCGCGAGCCGCTGAACGCCAGTCGCGTCGCGGTCGCCGAGCTGGAGGGCGACCGGCTCGTGATCACCTTCCTGGACCCCCCGGAGCCCGACGCATGGCCCGGAGTGTGGCGGTCCGAATGGCGGTCCGAGTGGCCGGACGCCTCGACCCACGACCTGCCGACGCTGCAGAGCGCGCTGAGGGAGGGCCATGTGAGCCTGTGGCCCCCGGGCGCGGATCTCGAACCCGGCCTCGCGGGCATCGGGCCCGGTGGTCTCGCGGTGCTGCCGCTCCCGGCCGACGGCCGGATGGTCGGGCTGTGCCTGGTCGGGTGGGAAGGGAGACACTGGTTCGGCCCGGAGGAGCGGTCGCTGCTGACGGCGACGGCGGGCCTGGTCGGCCAGGCCCTGATGCGCGCCCACGCGCTGAACGCCGGTCACGAGCTGGCCAGGATGCTCCAGCGCAGCCTGCTGCCCCGCAAGCTCCCCGTGCTGCCCGGAGGGGAGGCCGTGGCCCGGTATCTGCCCGCGACGGTGGGGCTCGCCGTGGGCGGCGACTGGTACGACGTCATACCGCTCGGCGACAGTCATGTGGCGCTCGTGATCGGAGACGTGCAGGGCCACAGCGCCGGAGCCGCCACCATCATGGGCCAGATGCGTACGGCCGTCAGGGCCTACGCGGTGGAGGGCCATCCGCCCGATGTGGTGGTCTCCCGCGCCAACCTGCTGCTCGTCGGCATGGAGACCGATCTGTTCGCCACCTGCCTCTACGTGGACCTGGACATGGAGGAGGGCATCGCCCGGTTCGTACGGGCCGGGCATCTGCCGCCGGTCGTGCGCCACCCCGACGGCACCACCGAGGAGCTGGTGGTCGAGGGCGGGCCGCCTCTGGGCGTGCTCGCGAACGCGGAGTTCCCCATGACCGAGGCCGGTCTGGTCCCCGGCACCATGCTCACCCTGCTGACGGACGGTCTGGTCGAGTCGTCGAGCCTCCACTTGGAGGACGGCCTGCGCCGTGTGTGCGACGTGCTCAGTTCGGCCGACCCGAGCGATTCCGGACGGGTGGCCGACGAGCTGCTCGGCGGCGTGCCCCGCCGCGACGACGATGTGGCGTTGCTGCTCCTGCGCTACGACGGCACACGCGTACGGCCCATGCGCACCCACTGGACGGTGTGGCGGCTGCCCAACGCGGTCCAGCACGCCCGCCGCTTCACCGCGCGGACGCTGCGCTCGTGGGACGTGGTCGAGGAACTCGACGTGGCCCTGCTCGTCGTGTCCGAACTGGTCACGAACGCCGTCGCGCACACACAGGGAGAGGTGCGGCTGGATCTGACACTGTCCGCGGACCGCCTGCGGATCGCCGTGAACGACACCTCGCCCCGCAGTCCCGTCAAGCCGACGGATGTCGACTGGGAAGCCACCGGCGGCCGTGGCCTGCTCATCGTCGAGGCGACGACGGCGTCCTGGGGCTCGGTACCCCTCAGCGGCGGCAAGCAGGTGTGGGCCGAGATCCCGTTGGCGCCACGCGAACGGCTCGCGAAATGAACGGCGAGGCATCCGGGCGACCGGGGAACGTGCTTTCACAGGCCGCCGGGGCCTGATCCACAACCTCCCGGGACGGAAAACCCAGGCCGTGTTCGAGAACCAGGTCCTGTCCGGTCGATCAGGCCGGATCAGTGAGCGGGGTCTGGTGCCGTACATCGCGAGGCGGAGGTGGGGGGGTCCCCCGCCGAAGGCAGGGGGAGAAATCGACGCGGTGGGGGCACCTCCCGTGCCCGAAGGGCTACGGGGGAGTCGGTGACCGACGACAACGCAGCTGAGGTGCGGTGCCAGGGCACGCGAGCCCGGCAAGATCGGCCGGACAGGGCCTGGCGCCGTCCGCCCGTAGGGCGGGGCTCGCGGCGTCCGGTGCGTGCAGTCGCAAGGCGGAGGATCATCCTCGTACTGGACGTACTCGGATGACTCCGACAACGCAGCGAGTGTGCGTGCCAGGCGTCGCGGGCCAGGCGGGAGTTCTAAAACACGGCCTGGTCCGGGCGAACGGTGTGCGCAGGGATGTCGGCATCCGCATCGATGGCGCTCCACCGCTGCCGGATCTGCCGTGCCTGTCGGGTCAGGGCCGCCACCAGCTCTCCGGTGCTGCGCGCGGCGGTGGCGCGCAGCACCGCCACGCTGATCTCGCGGGCGAGCGGCGGTCCCGTCAGCTTCCGGACGGCGACGTCCTCGCGGGGAGTGCCCAGGGCGAGACGCGGCACGAGCGCCACTCCCGAGCCCGCCGCGACAAAGCCCTGTACGACGGCGTAGTCGTCGGTCCGCAGGGCGTGCACGGGCTCGAAGCCGTACCGGGCGCAGGCCCAGGACAGGACGCGGTCGCACGGATCGCGGGGATCGGCCGCCCCGATCCAGTCGTCGTGCCTGAGCTCCTCGAGCGGTACGTGCGTCAGCCCGGCGCACCGGTGGTCCTCGGGCATGACCAGCAGCAGCGGATCGTGCAGCAGCGGATGCAGCTCGAAGTCGTCGTCGAGATCGAGACGGTCCCCCGGCTGGGAGAAGACGAGAGCGGCGTGCAGCTCCCGTGCGCCGAGCCCCTTCAGCAGGGCGGGCAGCTCGCCCTCGGTGAGCGAGATCTGCACCCCGCCCTGCCGCACGGCCTTCACCGCGGGCGGCAGCAGGAGCGCACCCGCCGTCGGAAAGGTGCCGATGTGCAGGGTGTGCGCACCCCGCTCGGCCAGGTCCCTGACTTCGCGTTCGGCGAGCCGTATCCGTTCGAGCACGGCCTCAGCGTGCGGAAGCAGCGCCGCTCCGAGCTCGGTCAGGACGGCACCGCGCGGCCCGCGCTGTACGAGGCGTGCGTCGAAATGGGCCTCGAGGACCCCGAGGTGGTGGGTGATCGTGGGCTGCGTGTAGTGGAGCGCACGGGCGGCCGCGGCCAGCGAGCCCTCCTGGGCGATGGCCTTCAGCACCTGCAGCTGACGAAGCTCGAGCATATAGACAGTCTATGGAGGGATGCATGGAACTCATGTATTCCTCGATAGCCGGCGCGATGGGACGCTCACCGGCGTGAACACCAGAACCACCGCAGCGGCCCCCGACGCTCCGCGGACCGCACACGCACCTGCCCGGCAGCACCGCGCCCCGTACGCCGAGGCGCTCCGGGCCCACGCGAGCCGCAGCTGGGTACGGCTGAACGTCCCGGGCCATGCCGCGGACACGGCCTCCTTCGAGCGGCTCACATCCCTGCTCGGGCCCGCAGCACTCCGCCTGGACTTCCCGCCGCTTCTCGACGGCATCGACCTCGGCACCGATGCTCCGCTGCACGAGGCGCTGGCCCTGGCCGCGGACGCCTGGGGTGCCCGCCGCACCTGGTTCCTGACCAACGGGGCGTCGCAGGGCAATCAGATCGCCTCGCTCGTGGCACCGGCGCTCGGCCGCGTCCTGGTCGTCCAGCGCAGCGTCCATTCGAGCGTCATCGACGGTCTGGTGCTGTCGGGGCTGGACGCCGCGTTCGTCCAGCCTTCGGTCGACGCGGACCAGGGCATCGCCCACGGGGTCACTGCGGAGGACCTGGCCAGGGCGCTCGCCGCGCACCCGGACGCGGCAGCCGCCTACGTCGTCTCCCCCAGCTACTTCGGTGCGGTCGCCGATGTCCGGGCCCTGGCCGACACGGCGCATGCCGCCGGTGTTCCGCTCATCGTCGACGAGGCATGGGGCTCGCACTTCGGCTTCCATCCGGACCTGCCGCAGAACGCGCTCGCCCAGGGCGCCGACCTCGTCACGTCCAGCACGCACAAGCTGGCAGGCAGCCTCACCCAGTCGGCGATGCTCCATCTCGGCCACGGCCCGTTCGCGAACCGGCTGGAGCCCCTCGTGGACCGCGCCTTCCGCCTCGTCCAGTCGACGAGCGCGAGCGCGCTCCTCATGGCATCACTCGACGTGGCACGAGCGGCGCTCGTGGCGGGCCGCGACGCCGTCGCCGCATCGGTGGAAGCCGCGGAGCAGGTACGCCGCGCGGTCCGGAGGCTCGGCCGGTACCGGGTCGTGAGCGACACGTTCGGGCTGTTCCCCGACATCGTGGCCGCCGATCCCCTGCGGATCGCCATCGACACCCGCAGCGGCGGTATACCCGGTCACGAGGCGCGCCGCCTTCTGTCCCGCGACCACCAGATCATGGTGGAGGTCGCGACCGACGCCGCGATCGTCGCCGTGGTGGCGGCGGGCGCCACTCCCGACACGGACCGCTTCATCGAAGCCCTGCACTGTCTGCCTTCCCCTCTGACCGGCGCCGGTACGGACGCCAGGGCCCACATGCGGCTTCCGGTCCCGGGCCGGGCCCGGCTCACCGCGCGCGAGGCTTTTCTCAGCCCTTCACGCGTCGTGCCGGCCGCGGAAGCCGTCGGCATGATCTCGGCGGACACTCTGGCGGCCTATCCTCCGGGGATCCCGAACGTGCTGCCGGGCGAGGTCGTCACGGCCGAAGTGGTCGATTTCCTGCAGCGCACCGCCGCGGCCCCGAGCGGTCACGTACGCGGCGCGCTCGACCCGGCCGTGTCCCGTCTTCGCATCGTTGATCCCGAAGCCTGGTTCTCTTCCTGATCCATCCGTACGCTGCATCCGCTGCTCCCCCCTCAACTCCCGCCCGAACCACGGAGAATCCACCATGACCAGACACATCGCCGTACGCCGAGCCGTGGCAGCCGTCGCCGCGTCGGGCCTCCTCTGCCTGCTGGCCGCCTGTGGTGACCAGACGAAGGACGAGGGCGACGAGAACGCCCCGGGCACGGCGTCCGCGCCTCTGGCGGACAAGCTTCCCGCGTCGATCCGTGGCAAGGGCGTCATCAAGGTCGGTTCGGACATCGCGTACCCGCCGGTCGAGTTCAAGGACGACACGGGCAAGACGGTCGGTATCGACCCGGACCTGGCGGACGCCCTGGGCAAGCAGCTCGGCGTGAAGTTCGAGTTCGAGAACGCCACCTTCGACACGCTGATCACCGGTCTGCGCTCGAAGCGCTACGACATCGCCATGTCGGCGATGACCGACACCAAGGACCGTCAGAACGGTGTCGACTCCCAGACCAAGAAGAAGGTCGGCGAGGGCGCCGACTTCGTCGACTACTTCACCGCCGGTGTCTCGATCTACACCAAGAAGGGCGACGACAAGGGCATCAAGACCTGGGCCGACCTGTGCGGCAAGAAGCTCGTCGTCCAGCGCGGCACGGTCTCCGAGGACCTCGCCAAGGCGCAGGCACTGAAGTGCCCGAGCGGCCAGAAGCTGTCGATCGAGGCGTTCGACAACGACCTCGAGGCCCAGACCCGCCTGCGGGCCGGCGGTGGCGACGCCGGCGCGTCCGACTTCCCCGTGGCGGCGTACGCGGCCAAGACGTCCGGCGGCGGGAACGACTTCCAGATCGTGGGCGAGCAGGTCGAGGCGGCGCCGTACGGTATCGCCGTGGCCAAGTCCAACACCCAGCTGCGCGACGCGATCCAGGCCGCGCTCGACGCGATCATCAAGAACGGCGAGTACGGGAAGATCATCGCGAAGTGGGGCGTCGAGGCCGGCGCGGTGACCGAGGTCAAGATCAACGGCGGCGTGTGACCGGGCTGCCCCGGGCGCTGCGCAAGGGCGGGCCCCCCGGGCCCCCGTACCGTCCGGGGGCCCGGGTGTCCGTCCTCGAACGCCGGACCGGCTGGAAAGTCCAGCCCGTCCGGCAGCAGCCTGGGCCGACCGGGGCGGCCACTCCTGATGTCGTCACTCACGGGGCTTCGGTACGCACCCGACCAGGTCGGCCAGGAGGCACTCCCACGTAAGACCCCCGGCCGCAATGCGGCACAGGAGTCCGACAACGGAGGCGGAAAGTCCACGTCCGTCAAGGCGTCATCATGCCGACGGCGTCATTCCGACCTGGTGCCGGGCTCCGCGTCGCCCTCGAGGCGGCGCAGCCGCTCGGCGTCACAGGTCCGGGGGCAGGTGCCGCACGCCTCGGCCGGGCGGATCGCGTAGTACAGGCAGCAGCCGAGACGCGTACGGGTGGGATACGACTGCCCGTCGCGGCCCGCGAGGCGACGGAAGTCCGCGCCACCGGGGAACGGCGGCACGGGTCCCGGCAGCAGTTCGCCCGCCGCCCGTACGGCCTGCTCCTCCTGCCCCAGCGCCCGGCCCAGGTACCAGACGCCGGAGACCAGGTCGTCGCCCACCATGCCCCACAGCGCCCGTGGCCCGCGCCGCACCCGGGGGCCGATCGCGGCCAGCAGCGGCCGTACGTGGTCGGCGACCGCGGTGCGCAGCTCGGCCCGCAGTGCGTCCTCGTGCGCCAGCACGCGTATGCCGGGCAGTGCGGCGGCCGGATCATCGGGCAGGCACGCGAAACCGCCGGGGACCACGGCGAACTCCCCCGTCGTCAGACTGATCCGGACGTCCTGCGGGCGGATCCTGGGCACGCGGCGTTCGAGGTACCAGGGGCCGCTCATCAGCAGACAGACGGACCAGAGATAGTCGTGCAGGACGCGGGACGCCACGACATCGCGCCGGGCGGTGTGCGCGTACCGGCTCTGGATGCGCAGCGCCTCGGAGTCGAGATATGCGTCGAGGAGTTCCGGACGGACCGCCAGTTCGGCGCCGTCGGCCCACCCTTGGCCGGCCCGGGAGCCGGGCTCCGCGACGTCCGCCTGCCACGGCCGGCAGATCGCGGTGAGCCGCCGGTAGCCCGACGCGAGCAGGGCGGAGCAGCTGACGGCGGGGCCGGCCGAGGGACATGCCGGGGCCAGGGTCACGGGCGCTCCTCAGCTCAACGGGGGAACACAAGGAAAGGTAAGGCTCACCTTAACCATACGAAGATCCTTCCGCGTCAACCGGGGCCGTGTCGCGACGAATTGACAGAGTTAGGTGTGCCTAACCTAGGCTCTCGCCTCGTGTCCTCGACGTCTGGGGGCACGCGACTCCCTGCACGGAAGTGATCCCTCATGCAGATGTACCTGCTTGCCCTGAACCCGACCGACTCGGTCACCGAGGGATTCCTCCCCGCCGCCCGGCGGCTCGGCCTCGATGTCACCGTGCTCACCGACCAGCCCGGGGCGCACAGGGCCGTCGCCTCGGACGTCGAGGTCCTGGAGTGCGAGGTGCGCGACTTCCGCGCCGTGATCGCCCGGATCTCGGGCCACCGCGCACCGGACGCGGTCTTCAGCAACAGTGACCATCTGCAGACCCAGACCGCCCTGGCCGCCGGCTACTTCGGTCTTCCGGCCAAGGGCTGGCAGGCCGCGCTGCGCACCAAGGACAAGGCGGAGATGCGCCGCCACCTGGCCGCCGCCGGTGCCGACTCCGTCCGGTCGGTGGAGCTCGCCCCCGGAGAGGAGCCGGCCGCCGTGCCCGCCGCCCTGGGCATGCCGTACCCCTGTGTGGTCAAGCCGCGCGAGGGTGTGGCCAGCGAGGATGTCTTCCTCGTCGAGGGACCGCAGGAGCTCGTGCGGCGCTGCAAGGAGATCCGGGCGCGCCGGCCGGGCGCGGCGCTGGTCGTGGAGGAGTACCTCCCCGGCGAGCTGTACACCCTGGAGACGCTCGGCGACGGACGTGTCCGCCACCTGCTCGGCGGGTTCCGTACCGAGCTCTCCCCGCCCCCGTACTTCATCGAGGAGCGCCTGACGTACGTCCCGGCCCACCCCGGGCCGGTGGTCGAACAGATCCTCACCCAACTCGACGCGCTCGGCGTCGGGTTCGGCGCCTGCCACACGGAGTTCGTGGTGCACGCGGGGCGCGCCCGGATCATCGAGGTCAACTACCGTGCCATCGGCGACCAGTGCGATCTGCTGCTCGCTCAGCTGCTGGACATTCCGCTCTTCGAGCACATCCTCCGTACGCATCTCGGCGAGCCGCTGCCTGCGGACCTGGGTGTGCGCACCGATGTCGCGGCGCGGCTCGACTATCCGTGCGCGGACCGGGCCGGGACCCTCACCTCCGGTCCCGGCGCGGCCGATCTGGAGTACGGCGACGTGAAGCTGGCCTACCGGCCGCTGCGCGGGATCGGCGAGCGCCACGAGCTCCACCGCACCAACCGTGACTTCCTGGGCGTCGTCCGGGCCACCGGCACCGACCAGGCGCAGGTGGACCGGGCTGTGGCCGAGTTCCTGGGCGCGCAGCGCTGGGAGATCACCCCGTGACGCCGTCGGTGGCCGGGGCCGCCGGCACCACGGAGGCGGAGCTGCTGCTTCGCGTGCTGAGCGCCCTGCTGCGCGAGGACGTGGTGGGACTGCGCACGCGCAGCGCGCCGGTGGAGCGCCCGGACGGCACATGGCTGCGGCTGGAGATCCCGGATGCGGGCGCGCTGCTGCTGCCCGTACGCGAGGACGGCTTCCAGTGCGAGTGGGGCGCCCGGAAGCCGCTGCTGCGCCGCGAGTCCGCCGATCCGGCAGATGCCGCCGGTCCAGCAGATGCCGAAGGTGCCGAAGGTGCCGCAGGGACGGACCTGACCACCTGCGAGGAGGTCCTGGCCGAGTTGAGGGCTCTGGCCGCGCCCGAGGACCGCGGCGGCTTCGACGCGTTCGCCGACGAGTGCCGCCAGACGCGTGCCGCCGTGCGGCTGCAGGACGATTCGGCGGACGAGGTCCTCGCGACGCTGGCCGCGCGGAACGGTGCAGACCCCGCCCACTGGACCGGGCTCTCCGGCGGCCTGGCCCATGACACGCTCGCCGCCCGGCTCGACCACCCCGTCTATCCGACCGCCCGCGGCCGCTCCGGGCTCACCGCGGGAGGGCTGCGGGCGTACGCCCCCGAGTTCCATCCCCGTTTCGCCCTGCGCTGGCTCGCCCTTCCCAGGGACGCGGTCACCGTGGCGGGCGGGCCGGCTTCGATCCCCGCACCGCCGCCATCGGCGCTCGGGCTTCCCGGACTCGACGAGAGCCATCTCGCTCTCCCCGTCCATCCGCTGACCGCGGCCGGCCCCCTGGACGACGCCGTGCGCGCCGTAGGGCTCGGTGGCCACGCCGTCCTGGCGGGGCGACCGCACCTCGACGTCGTGCCGACGCTGTCCATGCGGACGGTGGCACTCGCCGACGACCCCGGGGTCCATCTCAAACTCCCGCTGGCCACCTCCACCCTGGGCAGGCTCAACCGGCGCACCATCAAGCCCGGCACCCTCGTCGACGGCGCGGCGGCCCAGCGCCTGCTGGAGTCCGTGGCGGCCCGCGAGCCCCGCTTCAAGGACAGTGTGCTGCACGCCGACGAGACGTCGTCCGCCCACGTCGGGCACGAGCTGCTCGCCGTGCTCGTACGCCGCCTCCCCGCCGGACTGGACGACGCCGTCGTCGTGCCGATGGCCGGGCTGCTGGGCCGGGCACCAGGCGGCGGAGGCGGCCGGCTGGTCATCGACCGTCTCGCCGACCGCTTCTACGGCGGCGATCCGCTCGCCCTCCTCGACGCCGTGCTCACGCTGCTGTTCGACTGGCAGACCACCCTCTTCGGGTACGGGATCGCGCTGGAGTCCCACCAGCAGAACGTGTCGCTGGTGCTGGACGAGCGGGCGGGCCGGCCGCGGGTCCGGCTGCTGCTCAAGGACAACGACGGCCCGCGCGTCAACCGCGTCCGGCTGCGCGAGGTGCTCGGCGCGGACGCTCCGGACCCGTCGTCGTTCGACGATGCACGGATATGCGGTGACGGCGACGGGCCGGTCGTCGACCTGTTCACCACCATCACCGTGCATCTGTGCGCGGGCGCCTACGCCTTCGGGCTCGCCCGGCTGGGCCGCGCTCCGCTGGAGCGGCTGCTGCGGCTCGTACGCGAGCGGCTCGCCGAGGCGGTGGAGCGTCTCGGCACGCGGCCGGGAGAGCCCGGTGCCGTACTGCGCGAACGCGTCCTGGACGCACCGCGGTTGCCGGTCAAGGCGATGGTCTCCGCGGGAACCCTGCTCACCAAGGAACGCTCGGGAGCGTCCGACATCAACAAGCACTACACATCCGGTCCCAACTATCTGCTGCGGGGAGCGTGACCGGCGATGACATCGACCTACTCCTCCGCCCACCGTTCTGCCCCGGCCGGGCTGCCCACCGCGGACGAGGCGGTGGCGCACACCCTGCTCAACTGCCTGCTCCGTGAGGTGTCGGGCCCCGAGCACCAGACCGCCGTCATCGACGGCCATCTGCTGCTGCGCCTGTCCCGGCAAGGGGTCCTGCTCCGGGTCGCGCTCCGCCGCACGTCACTCCTCGGGGCGCACCGTTTCCGCGGTCCGGTCACCGAGCAGACCGACGGTGGCTGGTCCGCGATCGGCTGGCAGCGTCTCGCGGAGTATCTGCACACGGAGCTCTCGCTCCTGACGGGCTCGGGCAACGACGAATTCCTGGACCAGGTCGCCTCGAGCCATCAGGGGGTGTCCGCGGCCCTCGCCGTCCCGCGCCCGGCCGGCGACCACGCCGACCCACGTGCTGCGTATCTCGCGTCCGAGCAGTCCCTCGTCCTCGGCCACCGCTTCCACCCCACGCCCAAGGCCCGCGGCGGCGACCCCGCCGCCTGGTCCGCGTACGCCCCTGAGGCCGGCGCCTCCTTCCCGCTGCAGCTGCTCGCCGTCCGCGACCATCTGATCGCCGAGGAATCCGCCGAGCCCGGCGCCGCCCAGCCGCTGGACCGGTTGGGGCCGGTGCCCGAGGGGTACCGGCTGCTGCCCGCGCACCCCTGGCAGTACGCGCTGCTGCAGGACCACCCGTCGCTACGGGCGGCCCTCCGGCGGGGCGATGTCGTCGACCTCGGCCCGGGCCGGACGGCCTTCGCCGCCACCGCATCCGTGCGCACCCTCTTCGACGGCGACACCTTCCTGAAGTTCAGCCTCAACGTCCGCATCACCAACTGCCTCCGGAAGAACGCCCGTTACGAGCTCGGCGGCGCGGTCGCCCTCACCCGTCTGCTCGGCCCCGCTCTCGCGGATCTGGCGGCCCGCTTCCCGGGCACCGGCCTGCTGCGCGAACCCGCCTACCGCAGCCTCGCCCTGCCCGGACCGGACGGCAGCACCGTGGTCGACCTGCTCGAAGGCTTCGGCGTGATCGTGCGCGAAGGGCTCGACCGGCATCTTCGCCCCGGGGACACCCCGCTCCTCGCCGCGGCCGTCGCCGACGAGTACCCCACGGGGCCCGGCCATGTCTCCCGGCTCCTGGCCGGCGCCGGCCCCGGTACGGCTCTGTTGTGGTGGCGGGCGTACCTGGAGCTGCTCGTCCCGCCCGTCCTGGCCGCGTACTTCGACCACGGCGTGGTCCTCGAACCCCATCTGCAGAACGTGCTCGTCTGCGTGGACGCCGACCGCAGACCCGTCGGCATGCTCTTCCGCGATCTGGAGGGCACCAAGCTGCTCCCGGAACATCACACCGTCGCCCTCACCGCTCTTCCCGAAGACGTGGCGGACGCGTTGACGTACGACGCCCGGCGCGGCTGGGACCGGGTCGTGTACTGCCTGGTGGTGAATCATGTCGCCGAGTTGCTCGCCGCCCTCGCCGATCTGCACCCGGGGAGCGAACCTGCGCTGTGGTCCGAGGTCCACCGCACGCTCCGGAGGTACGCCGACGAGCACGGCTGCCCGCCCCGTCTGAGCGCCCTGCTCGCGGGCGAACCGCTGCCCGCCAAGGCCAATCTGCTCACCCGCTGGGCGCGCACGGCCGACCGGGAGGCGGGCTATGTGCGCCTGCCTTCCCCGCTCGCCGCGGACGTGCTGTCCGGCGCGAGCCGCGCCGACGACACCGACCCCACCGACCGAACCAACCGGACCGACCCCACCGCCGGTATCGCCGGCACCGACGCCTGGAAGGCCCGTTGACCACCACCGCCCTGACTCCCCCGGTCCGCGCACGCGCGCTGTCCCTCGCGTCCGGGGAGCTGCCCGCCTATCTGTACGACCTCGGCGCGCTGCGCGAGCATGCAGCGTCGGTCCGGTCGGCTCTGCCCGAGCGGGTCGAGCTGTACTACGCCGCCAAGGCCAATCCCGAGCCGGAGATCCTGACCGCTCTCGCGCCGTACGTGGACGGCTTCGAGGTCTCGTCGGGCGGCGAACTCGCGCATGTCGCCAAGGCCGTTCCCGGCCGTCCGCTGGCGTTCGGCGGCCCCGGCAAGACCCCCGCCGAGACGACGGCCGCGCTGGAGGCGGGCGTTGAGCGGTTCCATGTGGAGAGCGTCCAGGAACTCCACATGCTGGCGGATCTCGCCTCCCGTGTGGTGCCCGGGTCGCGGGTGGCGGTCCTGCTCCGCTTCAACCTGCCGCTCGCCGACGGCGCGTTGAAGGCGAGCGCGCTGTCCATGGGCGGCCGGCCGACCCCGTTCGGCCTGGACCCGTCCGAGGCCGATGCCATGATCCGTCTGCTCACCGACGGCAGCCGTCCGCACCTGGAACTGCGGGGCGTCCACGCCCACCTCGCCAGCGGTCTCGACGCCCCGGCGCAGATCTCCGTCGCCGAGTCCGTCGTGACCTGGGCCGTGCGCCTCGCCGACCGCCATGGCCTCGTCCTGCGCGAGGTGAACGTCGGCGGCGGGATGACCGTCGACTACGCCGAGCCCGGCGCCCGGTTCGACTGGGCGGCCTACGGGGCGGGCCTCGCCCGCCTTGCGGCCGCCCACCCGGGTCTGCTGCTGCGCATCGAGCCGGGCCGCGCTCTGACCGCGTACTGCGGCTGGTACGCCACCGAGGTGCTGGACGTGAAACGGAGCCTGGGTGAGGAGTTCGCCGTCGTCCGCGGGGGCACGCACCATCTGCGCACCCCCGTGACGAAGGGCCATGACCAGCCGTGCGTGCTGCTGCCGGTGGACGCGTGGCCCCACCCGTGGCCGCGGGCCGCGTCCCGGGAGGACCTGATCACGCTGACCGGTCAGCTCTGCACGCCCAAGGACGTCCTCGCCCGTCGTGTTCCTGGGCAGGGTGTGCGGGCCGGGGACCGCGTGGTGTTCGCGCTCGCGGGTGCGTACGCGTGGAACATCTCGCACCACGACTTCCTGATGCATCCCCGGCCCGGCTTCCACTTCCTGGACGGTGCCGTCACCGGTTGAAGTGGCTGAAGCCCACCTCGAATCCCTCGACGGAAAGGATCCGCTGGCCCTCTCTCCGTGCGGTCTCCTCACGGATCTGCGCGCCCCTCTGCTCGCTGGCCAGCATCGCCGCTTCGTCCTCCCAGAGAGTCATTGACACCGCCTTTCCGGTTGACCGGTCGACGAGGTAGTAGACGCCGACGAATCCGGGCACATCCTGGATCTGCTTGACAACCGCTTCCGAAGTCGCCGACAGGTCGCCTTCGGCGGGGACGGGCGACCCCTGATAGGTGCTCAGTCTCGCGAACATCGCAGCACCCCTTCCCTCGACGACCGTCGGCCGGATGGCCGACGGCCCCAGACCAGCCTGCCCCGGCGGACCCCGGACCGCATGCCGACAGGGGAAAGGCGCTGCTCAGCGGGCCCGGGCCGCCCCGAGCCGCCCCTCCATCGGTCCCCCGGTGCGCCCCGAGTCGATCGCCGGGGTTGCCCCGGGGAGCCCAGCTGAGGATGCGGACGGCGCCTCGCTCGATACAATCTGCAGGTGATCATCGAACGCGCGTACGCATACGGCTCCCCGTACGACGCGGACGCATGGCCCTGGTCGGTGCCGTGCGTCAGGCAACTCCTCGGCGAGGGGCTGCGGTTCACCGCGCCGGTGACCTTCCTGGTCGGAGAGAACGGCTCGGGGAAGTCGACCTTGGTCGAGGCGCTTGCGGAGGGCTTCGGACTCGACTCCTACGGCGGCTCGCACGACTGGAAGTACGCCTCGCACCGCGCGAAGTCGGTGCTGGGTGAGCGCATTCGGTTCGACGCCGCCCGGCACGGCCGCCGTATGGTCAGCAGCTGGTCGGCACGCAAGGGCTTCTTCCTGCGCGCGGAGACCGCCATGGACGCCCTGGACCGCGAGGGTTTCGCACCGGACACGGTCAGCCACGGCGAGGGATTCCTGGCCGCGTTCCGCGGGAAGTTCCTGCGCACCGGGCTCTATGTGATGGACGAGCCGGAAGCGGCGCTCTCCTTCACGTCGTGCCTCGAACTCGTCGGCCACATGGATCAGTTGGCGAAGAACGGCAGCCAGATCGTCTGCGCGACACACTCACCGCTGCTGACCGCCCTGCCCGGGGCGGACATCATCGAGGTCGGCGAGCACGGCATGCGCCGGGTGGAGTGGCGCGACCTCGGCCTCGTCGACCACTGGCGACGGTACCTCGCCGATCCTCAGGCGTATCTGCGGCACGTGGTCGAACCTTAGGGATCACGGTCCGCGCCGGCCCCGCCCGCCGCCGGTCAGTGGCCCGCGAGGAGCTTCACGGCCACGACCCCGACGCCGATGACCGCGTCCAGCAGGCCGGAGACCAGTGCGCTCAGCGGTCCGCTCCCCATCCGCAGGCCGGTCCGCCAGCCCCACAGGAACAGGGTGGCCACTTCCACCCCGGCACTGATCAGCAGGGCGGTGACCAGATCCAGCACCCCGAGCGCCGACGCGCCGATCAGCACCAGCGGCCCCACGGCGGTCAGCAGCAGCGGGCTGGAGACATGCAGGGTCGTCCGGAGCTCCTTCCGGCTCGCGCCGCGGCCGCTCACGGCCCGGTGCGCCTGCTCGTCCGCGACCACGGTGGCCAGCCAGACCCCGAGCGCCGTCACGGCCACGGTGAGTGCCGCCTCGGCATGTTCGGGCACGTCCGTCTCGGCCAGGGCCACCACGACGGCGGTCAGGGTGAGGGTCGCGTAGATGCGTTCCTTGAGCCGGGCGGCCGCGATGTCGCCGGCTCGGGCGGCTGTTGCGGCGGTGTTCCGCTGCGAATTCAGCGAATTCATGCGTGCGCCCTTCCGCGGCGGAGCCACTGTGGCAAAAACGCCCATACCATGCATTCGGTGACATACCGTAGCCGACCGGATGCGGAGATGCCCCGTAGGTGGCTCCGCTCGCCGACGGCAGCGGCTCGGATAGGGTGTTTTGGTAGTAAACACACCTGATGAGACGCATTGCCCGGGTGTGGCCGTCGGGCACAGCGCCCCGGGGTTAGGTCGTTGCGTTGGACACACACAAGCCGACGAGCGATGTGCCGGACCAGCCGTTGTCGGTGGTCGGGTATGCGGGGGTGCTCAGCGACCTGCTTCCGATCGCGCTGTGGAGGGTCGATGCGCACGGGCGCATCGACGAGTGGACGCTCGCCGCCCAGGAACTGCTCGGCTACGCCCCGGAGGAGCTGCTGGGCCGGTATGCGGTGCCGGTACTGGTGCCCGAGGCCAACTGGCAGCTGGCCGATGAGCTGGCCGCGAAGGTCCTGGCGGGCGAGGCGCTCGTCGGAACGCTCCCCGTGCGGCACCGCGACGGGCACCTCGTGCACATGGAGATGTGGATCTGTCCCGCCCCCGACACACAGGGAGGAAGGGGCACCCTGATCATCGCGGCGGAGACGTCCGCGGTGATGCACATGCGCGATTCGCTGGCGGCCTTGGAGGGCCTGTTCGCGCAGTCGCCCATCGGCCTGGCCATGGTGGGCCCCGATCTGCGCTTCATCCGGGTCAACGACGCGCTGGCACGCATGAACGGGGTCCCTGCGGCCGGGCATCTCGGCAAGCGGCCGACCGAGGTCGCGCCGGGGGTCAACACAGTGGCCCTGGAGACGGTGATGCGGCAGGTGATGGACAGCGGTGAGGCGGTCGTCGACGTCCGCCGCACCGGTCGCGCCACTGCCGACATCGGTTCCGGGCCAGGCGCCAGGTCCGGGTCCGGCGCCGGGCCTGAGCCCGGGTCCGGGTCCGGCGCCGATTCCGACCGGATGTGGTCCTGCTCCTGTGCCCCGCTGGTCGACCGCACCGGCCGGAGGCTGGGGCTGATCGCCTCTCTGATCGACATCACCGACAGACACGAGGCGCAGATCGCCGCCGAAGCGGCACGCCGGCGCTTCGCCCTCCTGGCCGAGGCGAGCACCCGTATCGGGACCACCCTGGACCTGCGGCAGACCGCCGAGGAGGTGGTCCAGCTGCTGGTGCCGCGGGTGGCCGACTCGGCCGACGTGCAACTGCTGGCGGACGTGCTCGACCCCGACGAGACCAGCGCGTCCACGCAGGGCGTGGTGCGTCGTCTGGCGGCCGCCTTCCCCGATCCGTCGGCCCCCACCGCCCAACTGGCCGTCGGTCAGACCTTCCAGGTCCCGCTCGGCTCCGTGTACGAGCGGGTCATCGCCGAGGGGCGCCCGATGAATCTCCGCCTGGCCGACCTCCCCGCGCTGATGCCCGGCCCCAAGGCCGCGCCGCTGCGTGCCTACCTCGGTACCCTCATGGGCTCGGCGCGGCTGGTGCCGCTCGTCGCCCGCGGCAAGGTGCTCGGCGCCGTGGTGCTGGCGCGTATCCGCAGCCGTGAGCGCTTCGGCGAGGAGGACTGCGTGCTCATCGACGAGCTCGTCGCCCGGGCAGCGCTGAACATCGACAACGCTCGCCTGTACACCAGCCAGCGGGCGGCGGCGCTCACGCTGCAGCGCAGCCTGTCGAACAACGTGCTGCCCACGGTGACCGGCCTGGAGCTCACCGGACGCTACCTCCCCGCCAGCGACCACGAGGTCGGCGGCGACTGGTTCGATGCCATCGTCCTGCCCGACGGCAGGACCGGGCTGGTCATCGGCGACGTGATGGGGCACGGCATCCATGCGGCGGCCGTCATGGGACAGCTGCGCACCGCGGTGCGCACGCTGGCGCGGCACGAAGTCCCCCCGGACCGGATGCTCCGCTCCCTCGACGCCGCCGTCGCCGACCTGGGCGAGAACGAGATGGCGACGTGCGTCTACGCGGTCCACGACCCGGCCGCCGGCCGCTGTCTGGTCGCCAGGGCCGGCCATCCGCCCCCGGCTGTCGCCGACGCCGGGGGGACGATCGCGTTCCTCGACGGCCCCTGTGGCACGCCTCTGGGGGCGGGCGGGCAGGACTTCCAGACCGAGCAGGTGCCGCTGCCCCCCGGCAGTCTGCTGGTGCTGTACACCGACGGCCTCATCGAGACACGCCACCGTGACCTCGACCAGGGCATGAAGGAACTCGCCCGGGCACTGCGGGAGCTCGACCACCCGCTGGAGAGGATCTGCGAACGCATCCTCGGCCGGCTGCTGCCCCCTGTGGCGCAGGACGATGTGGCCGTGCTGCTCGCCAGAGCCCTGCCGCATCCGGACTCGGTCATGACTCACCCCTGGCGGCGCCATGTGCACGGCCCCGCCGGGGACGCGCAAGGGCAACGGTGGTAGCGATGGACACACCGGTGAGGGCGTTCGCCGAGGGCCCGGACGACCCGTTCGCGGCGCGCCGCGCGGCCTCGGTGGTGCTGGATGCCCATGGGCACGTCGTCGGCTGGAGCGAGCGTGCCGAGGCGCTGCTCGGCTACCCGCCGGAGGAGGTGCTCGGGCGCCGGGCGGCCGAATTCCTGGTCCATCCCCGCGACAGCGCCGTCGTCCTGGACGCGGTCGCCGCGTGCACCCGCGACCGCGGGTGGTTCGGCATCGTGCCTGTCCGCCACCGCGACGGACACCGCATCGCGTTGGGCTGCCGGGCACGAGTGATCGTGAGGGGCGGTGCCCACGACGCACACACCTCGCACGCCTCCCCCCGCGAGTGGTTCCTCGTCGCCGCGCCCGCCGAAGAGGTGCTCCAGTGGGAGACGGACCGCTCCGTACTCGACGGAGTGTTCAGCCGCTGCCCGATCGGCGTGGCCGTCCACGCACCGGACCTGAGCATCCTGCGGGTGAACCGGGCGCTCGCCCGGTTCAGCGGGCTCCCTGTGGAGAAGCACCGAGGGCTGCGCATCGGTGACTTCGTGATCCAGCAGGACACCGACACCGTGGAGAGCCAGCTCCGGGAGGTCCTGAGGACGGGCCGGTCCTCGGTCTTCGCCGAGCAGCACTGCCGAATGCGGCAGGACCCCACCCAGGACCTGGTCGTGTCGGTGTCGGCGTTCCGGCTGGAGGACGCCTCCGGCCGGATCCTCGGCGTGACACAGACGGTCGTCGACGTGACCGAGCGCCATCGGGCGCGCCATCGGCTCGCCCTGCTCAACGAGACCAGCGCCCGCATCGGGACCACGCTGGACGTGGCGAGGACTGCACAGGAGCTGACAGAGGTGGCGGTCCCGGACCTGGCCGACTGTGTCTCCGTGGATCTGCTGGAGCCGGTGGCCCGCGGGGAGGAGCCCGTGCAGGAGCCGTTCACCACCGTGCGGCGGACGGCGGTCCGCAGCATCCTGCCGGACGCCGACGAAATGATGTATCCGGTGGGTCACACGATCCACATTCCGCCCGGTAGTACGCAGGCGCGGAGCCTGGCCGCGCGGCGTCCGGTCCTCGACACGCAGCACGACGGACTCATGGCGTGGCTCGCCATGGACCCGGACCGGGCCGAGCGCGTCCTCGGCCTCGGTACTCCCTCGCTGATGGTGGCGCCGCTGATCGCGCGTGGACTCGTGCTCGGCTTCCTGAGTCTGTGGCGGTGGCGCCGGCCCGACCCGTTCGAGGAGGACGACCTCAGGCTCGCCGAGGAGTTCGCGTCCCGGGCCGCGGTCTGCATCGACAACGCGCGGCGCTACACCCAGCAGCAGGAGACGGCGCTCACGCTCCAGCACAGCCTGCTCCCGGACAAGGTGCCCGTGCACCCCGCGGTCGAGGTCGCCCACCGCTATGTGCCGGCCGATGCCACGACGGGTGTCGGCGGTGACTGGTTCGACGTCATCCCGCTCTCCGGACTGCGCATCGCGCTCGTGGTCGGCGATGTGGTCGGCCACGGCATCCACGCGGCGGCCACCATGGGCCGGCTGCGCACGGCCGTGCACACGCTGGCCAACCTCGACCAAGCGCCGGACGAGGTCCTCTCGCACCTCGACGACCTCGTGGACCGTCTGGCCGCCGAACAGGAGCCGGCCGGCCTGGCCGACGACACCGACGGGAACGGCCCACGCCGCCCCCAAGTCGTCGGCGCGACCTGCCTGTACGCGGTCTACGACCCGGTCTCGCGCCACTGCGCCCTGGCCCGCGCCGGGCATCCGCCACCGGCGCTGGTGACACCGGAAGGAGAGGTTCACCTTCTGGACGTACCCGCGGGTCCGCCGCTGGGTCTGGGCGGACTGCCGTTCGAGACGGCGGAGCTGGAACTGGCCGAAGGCAGCCTCCTGGCCCTCTACACCGACGGCCTCATCCAGGGCCGCAAGCGGGACGTCGACGAGAGTCTGGCGGATCTGTGCGGCGCACTGGCGGTGCCCGCAGCCTCGTTGGAGGACACCTGCCGTGCGGTCGAGGCGGCGTTGCTGCACGACCGGCCGACCGATGAGGTCGCCGACGACGTGGCCCTGCTCGTCGCCCGCACCCGCGTCCTGGCGGCGGAGAAGGTGGCCGTGTGGGAGCTGCCGGCGGAGCCCACCGCCGCCGCGCAGGCCCGGACGCTGACGGCCTCCCAGCTGACCGAGTGGGGTCTGGAGGAGCTGGCCTTCACCACCGAACTGATCGTCAGCGAGCTCGTCACCAACGCCTACCGGTACGGCGGCGGCCCCATCGGCCTGCGGCTCGTCCGCGACCGCCGGCTCATCTGCGAGGTCTCCGACACCAGCAACACCTCCCCGCACCTGCGCCGGGCCCGCACCACGGACGAGGGCGGCCGCGGACTCTTCCTGGTGGCACAGCTCACCGAGCGCTGGGGCACCCGGTACACGCGCGACGGGAAGACCATCTGGGCCGAACAACCACTGGATTCCCCGTAGGCCCGGTCCGGTCGATCGGTCGGTCGGTCGGTCGGGATCAGGCACCGCTGCCCTGCATCAACGCCTCCCCCACACTCGTCCGCGCATAGAGCACCACCCGCCCGGTGCGATGGGCCCGCACGAGGCCCGCCGCACGCAGGGCCGAAAGGTGTTGGGACACGCCGCCCGGGGAGTGGCCGATGCGGCGGGCCAGATCCGTGGTGGAGGCGGGGGCGGCCAGCTCGGCCAGCAGCAGGGCGCGCGTTCGTCCCAGTACGCCGGACAGGGCGTCGGAGCACGGCTGCGCGCGCTGCTCCCACAACGTGCCGATGCCCCGGGGCGGATAACGCAGGGTGGGCTGCCAGTCCATGCTGCCGAGTGTGGAGAAGATCCGCGGCCAGGTGAAGGCCGAGGGGACGAGCAGCAGCCCCCGGCCGTCCAGCCGGCGTACCCCGCGGCCGCAGCCGTGGTTCATGTGCAGGGTGCCCGACTCCCAGGCGAGCTGCGGGTCGAGGTCGTCGAAGAGGCGCCGGGCGCCGCCCTCGGCGAAGTGCTGGGCGCGGTGCAGGATGTCGCCCTCGAAGAGGGTGAGGATGCGCGGCCAGTAGGGCGCGAGCGCCACGTCCCAGTACGCGGTGATCACGTCCGCGAGACGGCCCAGACCGCGCTCGGGGTCCTCGCGCAGGGCGGCAACAGCGGCCAGGGCGCCGGGAGATGTCGTCCGCAGCAGGTCGTGCGGCGTGGACCGCAGTGCGGCGAGCTCCACTTCGAGCGAGGGCTGCGGGGTGGTCGGTGGCGGCACGAGGAAGCCGGGGATGCCGACGGTCGGCACGGCGACCAGTCCGAACAGAGGCGCGAGGTCGAGCTTCGCGGCCTCGAGCCGTGGTCGCACCTGCTCGGTCCAGTGCCGGTGCATGCCCTGCTGGTCGGCGCCCTTGAGCACCCGCACGCTCGCCACCACCTCCCACAGCGGGGAGACCGCGAAGCGCGTACGGGCCACGTCCTCGGCGGAGAACTCGATGTCCACCATCATTCGGCCGAGGCTAAATCATTGGTACGCGCCCGGCGTGCCCGGCACCGTACCGATCATGTCCACAGAGAGCCCCTGGCACATACCCGGCTTCCGCACCCTGTTCACGGCCACCGCGCTCAGCCAGCTGGGCACCAACATCGGCCATGTCGCGGTCCCGTTGATCGCCGTCACCGCTCTTGACGCGAGCCCGGGCCAGGTCGGGCTCCTGGCCGCCCTCAGTACCGCGGCCTTCCTCCTCATCGGCCTGCCGGCCGGGGCGTGGGTGGACCGGATGCGTCACCGCCGGGTGCTGATCGCCGCGGAACTGGCGAAGGCCGGTCTGTTCGCGTCGCTACCGGTGGCCTGGGTGTTGGACGCGCTGACACTCGGACAGCTGTACACGGTGGTCCTGCTGAACGGCTGCGCCATGGTCTTCTTCGACGTCGGCTCGCAGAGCGTGCTGCCCCAACTGGTGGGCCGCGAGGGGCTGGTGCGGGCGAATGCCGCCGTGGTGAGCCTGCAGGCGGCGGGCAATGTGGCCGGCAGGGGCGCGGGCGGCGGGCTCGTGCAGCTGCTGTCGGCGCCGGTCGCCGTGGTGAGCGTGGGCGTGCTGCATCTCGCATCGGCACTGCGGCTCCGCGGGGTCCGCGCGCAGCGCCGAGCGGGGTCGGCGTCTGCGCCGTCCCGTCCCGCGCGGCAACCGGACGGGCTGAGGGCGCAGATCGCCGAAGGGCTGCGCCATGTCCTCGGCAACCGGGAGCTGCGCGCCCTCGCGCTCACCGCGTCGCTCAACAATCTCGGCGCACAGACCGTCAACACCTTGCTGCCGGTTCTCTTCACCCGCGAACTCGGCCTGTCCGCAGGTGTGCTGGGCCTGTACTGGGCGGTGGGCGGTGTCGGCATCTTCCTCGGCGCGCGCTGTGCCCGGCCCGTGGCCCGGCGCCTGGGCCACGGCCGCACGCTGGGGCTCGTCGGTCTCTGCATGGCCCCGACGGCCCTGGTCATCCCGTTGATCGACCGGGGCCCGTGGCTCTGGCTCGCGGGGGCCGGTTGGCTGCTGGCCACCTTCAAGATGGGCATCGACAACGTGCTTGGGGTCAGCCTGCGTCAGCGCCTGACGCCCGATCCGCTGCTCGGCCGTATGAACGCCACCTTCCGCTTCATGCTCACCGGTGCGCTCGCCGTCGGCTCCGCCCTGGCGGGTCTGATCGGTGAGTTCGCCGGAGTGCGCACGGCACTGTGGGTGGGCGGCTGCTGTCTGACGCTCGCCTTTCTGCCCGTGTTCCTCTCGCCGGTACGTACACGGCATGAGCTGCCGCTGCAGGCGGCAGCCGTGCAGGGGCGGGCCGGTTGAGCAGGGCGCCGGTAGCCCGGTTCACGCCCAGCCCCGCCGGGCGGCGTGCCAGCCGAGCTGGACGCGTGTGTCCACCCCTGCCTTGGCCATGAGGTCTCCGATGCGGCGCTGGTACGTGCGTCGTGAGATGCCCAGCTGGCCGGCCGCGGTCTGGTCGGTCAGCCCGGAGAGCATCAGGGTCAGGATGCGGACGTCGAGCTCGTCGATGTCGCCGGTCGGGGTCTCGGTGACTCCGTCGCCCGCCGCGCTCGGCGACAGGGGGTAGGCGCGTTCCCACGCGGCCTCGAAGTACGCCATCAGCACGTCCAGCAGTCCGCTGGGGTGCACCACGATCGAGGCGGCAGCGGTGTTCCGGTCGGCGGAGAGCGGGACCATGGCCAGGTCGCTGTCGGCGATCACCAGCTTGACGGGCACGGACTCGGTCACCCGTACCTCCTCGCCCCTGGTGAGGGCGTCGAGCACCTCGCCGACCATGCCGGGCAGCGTCAGCAGCTCGCGCGGCACCATCGCCCGGTAGTGGATCCCGCGGCGCAGGCCCGCGAAGGCGGCCTCGTTCTGCCGGTGCGGTACGACGGCCAGATGCGGCACCATCATGGACCGCACCTCACGCCGGGCCGAGTTCTGCAGCTGGGCGAAGCGGTGGCGCACGGTCTCGATGTCCGTGATGACCTCGACGACGTCGGAGGCGCGGTCATGGGCCGCCAGCCGGTGCTGCTCGGCGAGGTTCAGCAGATCGAGCTCCGCGGCGCGCAGCGCGTCCCGGCGCTCCCGCAGGACCGGCCCGAGTGCGACGGTCGGCGGCGCGGCGGTGAAGACGGTTTCGCAATCGCCCGTTTGCGAGAGGTCTGTCGGGTTCATCCGGTCTGCGGCGTCCGCGGGGTGCGCCGTCACGAGGCCGAGCCCGGCCAGGGCGGTGAGCAGCCGGTGCACCTCGGCCGGTGACCGGCCGAGATCGTCCGCGAGTTCGCCGGCACTCCCGCTCGCCCGCACGATCAGGTGCCGGTAGATCTCTTCCTCGGCGGCGCCGAGCCCGAGCGCGGCAAGCATGGAACCTCCCCCACATGGTGCTGAGGGCCGTGACAATACGAGAGGCGGCCCCGGGCACGAAGCCCGGGGCCGCCACTACGCCGACGGTGCTAGGTGTATTGACCCGCAGCGTTGTTGACGCGGCTGATCGGAGGTTGCCCTCCGATTGCGGTGTGGCAGCGGTGGTGGTTGTAGGTGTGGAGG
>NZ_JBSFHO010000049.1:0-40218 GCF_053597075.1 Streptomyces sp. NPDC001514 | reverse complement strand
GAACGGGGTTATCCAGGACGGCTCCGACGCCGTGATCACACCAGACACACCAAGATCATCTCACCCGGGACCAGCAGTTGCGGGACAGCGCTTAGTGTCACCCGACCGTTGGACGATCAAGAGCGGTGCACCACTCTCCCCGCGTGCCTCCGAACCGAACCTCAGGGCATCCGGGACGACCATCGTGGGTAGGCGAGCAGCCGCGAGCCCCTGTCTCCACACGCCGGCCAGACAGGGGCTGTGCTTGCACGGCGGGGAGCGGCCCAGCAGCATCCGCGCGCCGGTCGGGTGCAAGGGGCAGAGAGCTCCTGGACGGGGGCTCGCCGCCCTGCGCGCACCTGTGCCTGTGCTGCCATCGCGACTGAGCCACAGACGGCGGCGGAGCCGCGCGGGGTGATGACGCGGGTGGCGTACACGCCCAGGACCCGGGCGAGTTCCGGCGGCGGCAGCTCGACACGGGTGTGCCAGCGGGTCCCAGGACAGGATCGCCGACTGCACGCACCGGCGCTTCCCGCCCTGAACCGGGCGGTGGGTTCGCGCCCACGGCCCGAACCGCGCTGCTGTTCGTGGCAGCCCCGCCCGAATCGGGCCGATGGCGGGACTACTGGCTGGCCACCGCCGAACGCGACAGCCACCCAGTCCGCATCGGCGCCGTCACCGACCAGCCCGACGACTGGCTCAGCGCGGCCAACGGGTACGGCATCGCCCTCGCCCCCGAATCCGCCGCCCGCTTCTACGCCCGCCCCGGCATCACCTACCGCCCCGTCATCGGCGTCAGCCCCAGTCAGGTCGGCGTCGCCTGGGCCCCCGCCGACGACTCCAACCCCGTCGTTCAAGACTTCGTCCGCTGCTGCCTGGACAGCAGAACCCGGCAAGACGAGACCACCACCTGACCACACGCCTGGTGCCCACTGCACGGTGATGATGGCGTCGGCGAAGTCAAGTGTCGTCTGGACCGACAGCACGGTCGATTCGCGCTCAGTCTGTGGACCTGGCCGGGCGCGCACTGCCACGTACCGGCCTCGCAGCTACCCGTACGGCCCAGGTCTCAGCTGCCGCGTGCAGCGTTGGTGACTCCTCCCCCGGCTCAAGCCGGGGGCTTCTCGCTAAGCCTGGTTGGCGTCGCGACGGACCAGCCCGGCCCGTAGAACGTTCAGGGCGCCCACCGTGTCCGCGTGTGCCTGGTGGCCGCACGAGCCGCAGCGGAACTTCTCCTGTGTGGGCCGGTTCTCCTTGGCGGTGTGCCCGCATTCGGGGCACCGCCGGGAGGTGTTGCGGGGATCCACGGCCATCACTTCCCGTCCGGCGCTTTCAGCCTTGGCGTTCAGGATCGTCAGGAACACCCCCCACCCGGCATCAGCGATCGAACGGTTCAACCCAGCCTTGGCGGCGGCCCCGTTGGGCAGGAACCTGCCCGGCTGGTCGGGGTCGGGCTTCGGCGTGGGGGTCTTGACCATGTTGCGGATCTTGAGGTCTTCGTACGCGATGAAGTCGTGTTCGCGCACGAGGCCGAGAGCGGTCTTGTGCGCGTGGTCCAGGCGCTGGCGGCGGACCTTACGGTGCAGGGTGGCAACCTTCTGCACGGCCTTGCGGCGGCGCTTCGAACCCCGCTTGCACCGGGAGAGGGCTTGTTGTGCGGCTTCGAGTTTCGCGGCTGCCTTTCGGCCGTGGCGAGGGTTGGCGACGTGCTCACCGTTGGAGGTAGTGAGGAACGAGGCTATGCCCATGTCGATGCCGACCACGCTGCCGGTCGCGGGCAGCGGCTCGGGCTCGGCCTGCTCGGCGGTCAGCACCACGTACCAGCGCTTGCCCTCGCGCTTGGCCGAGACGGTCTTGACCTTGCCGACCACGGCGCGGTGCTGGTGCACCCGGACGTGCCCGATGCCCTGGAGGCGGACGCGGGTCACCGGGTCATGCGGGGTGGAGTCCCAGCGGCAGCCGTCACCGTCCTTGGGAAAGTCCACCGTGTCGAACCGGCCCACCCCGCGAAACCGGGGATAGCCAGGCTTCTCTCCGGCTTTGACGCGGCGGAAGAACGCGGCGAACGCCTTATCCAGTCGGCGAAGCGTCGCCTGCTGGGACGAGAACGACCACCGGCCCTGCCGCTGCGGGTCGAATGCCCGGATGTCCTTGAGCTGCGCGGACTGCTGCCCGTACCGGACCGTCGTCTTCGAGACGTGCCGGTAGGCATCCCGGCGCTCCTGCAACGCCCCGTTGTAGAGGGAGCAGTGATCGCGCAGCATCTCGCCGAGCGCGATCTGCTGGCCCACGGTGGGCCGCAGGAGGAACTTGTACGCACGCATCACCCGACCCACCCCCCTTCGGCCCATGTGTGATCAACCTAGCGGAGGCCACTGACAACGAAGAGAACTCCGGCGCTTCGCACCTCCGCGCCAAGGATGCGTTTCCCTCCCCGGCTGAAGCCGGGGATACCCACGCAAGATCAAGGATGGCGTCCTTGGTCCGGTCCACCAGGGATGCGAAGGGCCCGACCGACCACTGGGCTGCCGGGGATCCGGCGGCAGTGGGGTGGGGATGAGTCGGCGCGATCTTCTCCGCTGCTTGCAGCATCGTGCCCATGCGCCGTAGCTGGTCCTCGTCGCAGCCCTGGCGCACCAGGGGAAACTCCTCACGCTCCTCGTGCTCGGCGTGGTCGATAACCGTCGATTCGAAGCCGGCGATCATGGCGTTGAACTTCGCACTGGTGACATCCAGCTTTTCGAGCTCGGCGAGGACCTTGTTGGCCGCCGCTTCCTCGTGGTTGCGGGCATCCGCCTCCTCTTCGCCGGCAGTCCGCTTGGCGACCGGTCGCAGGACCATCTCCTCGGCGGTCTCGTGCACCGCCAGCAAGGCCCTGAGCTCGTCGAACGCCTGCTTCTTATGTTCACCGTCCGCGCTCTTCACTTCCGTGAAGAGGTCACGGATCCGGGCGTGCTGCATCAGCAGAATGCCCACCACGTCGCCTTCAGGAAGCTTCGCTGTCTCAGCGCGTTCCTCGTGTGCGGTGCTCACGATCACTCTCCGTTCCTCGGGGGATCTTCCTCCCGCTCCGGGCGAGCGACCCAAGGGTCCGATGCGGAGCGGGGCATCAAAGTTCTACGGGGCGGCTAACCCACATCGAGGGCCCCAAACCGCGCTCCGCTGCTGCCGTCCTCCACTGCCACGGACAGACGCGCGTTGGTCTTCTGCCGACACGACTGCCACCACCTCGGCCTTCTGCGCACGGCAGGGCAGGCCTGGCAGTTCAGCCACCGCGAGCTGCAGGATCACCTCGCGTCCCGGCCTGTTCGACCTTTCCTCAACTGAGTTACTGGCTCGGCTCGGAATGTCGGAGGGCCTCTGGTGAGGGTTCGCGTGCTCGGAGTGTGCTCAGTTCGGCAGATTCGCTGCGTAGATCCAATCGAAACCGTCGTATCCCATGCCGTCGAGGTGTTCCGCCCGGGCCAGGCCGGCACGTACCGCCACGCGCTGGGAGGCGGCGTTGGCCGGCCGGACTCTGGCGATCAGCGGGAGGTCGGGAATGTGCCGGGATGCCCAGCTGGTGACTGCGGTCGCGGCCTCGCCGGCGAGGCCTTGGCCCCATGCGGAGGTGGCGAAACGGTAGAAGAGGTTGAGGACCTTCATGCCGTTCAGTTCCATGGGCTTGATCCCGCAGAACCCCAGTTGCAGGACACAGTTGTGGCGTCGGACGACCCAGTATCCATATCCGCAGCTGTGCCACTGGTTGTTCCAGCGCTGATAGAGCTCTTGGGCCTCTTCCGGCCGGGCAAGGGCGTCGGACGGATTGTGCAGGCAGGTTCCGGGGTCACTGTGGATCGCGAAAATCGCATCGATATCGGCTTCGCTCGGACGCCGCAGTGACAGTCGGGCGGTCTGCAGCTCTTCGCCTGCAAGGCTCCGGTCGCTCATACGAAGATCGTAGAGCTGTGCAGGCGGGCCCTGGAGGGGGATTCGGTCCACGGGCGGACGGGTGAGTCGGGCGTGAAGTTGGTTTTCGGTTCGGCACGGGCGTTTCGCCGGCGTATGTAGGCGGCGATGGCGGCGTTCTGTTCGCCGTGGCTGCGGTGATCGGTGCCGTTGAGAGCGAAGTACCGCAGTGCCGCGAACCCCGATTCGATCCAGTTCAGCCACGAGCCGTAGGTCGCCAGGAAGCCCAGCTCGATGTCATTGTCGTCAGCCCACGTGCGGACCTCTACGTGTTTGCGCCAACGGGGAGGGCACGGGCCAGGTCGGCAGCAGTTGTTGCGACGACACGATAACCCGAGCATAAAAGGGTCGTGGCCTTCATTGCGAGAATGTGCGGTCATGACGCCCGGGGTGGGGGCTGCAACGCCACCCGTTCCATCCCGGTCCCACCGCCCACGGGCGGTTGTCGAACGAAGGCATGGTCCTCGCCGTGGGGCTCTGAGGCCTGCGGGTGGTGCAGGCCTCAGAGCCCGGCATGCCAGGGTCGGCGGGTCAGTGTGTGGTGACCGCGTCGAGTGCGTTGACGATGCCGTGGCCGTAGAAGCCGTTCACGCGCTTGCTGCCCTTGCACGTGGAGTCTTCGGTGCCGTTGCCGTCCGGGTCGTAGAGCCCCGTCGGGCAGCCCGGGTTGTCCGCCTGTGCCTTCAGCAGCGCCTGCAGAGTGTGCGGGTCGGCCCAGGGGTGGGTGCTCTTGAGGAGGGCTGCGACGGCGGCCACGTGCGGGCTGGCCATCGAGGTGCCCTGCAGGAAGGCGTAGCCGTTGTTGGGCATGGTGGCGAGGATTCGGCCGTTCTTCGACGGGGTGTCGGGGATCTGGTACTTGTCGCCGCCCGGGCCGGCGACGTCGACGACGCCGAGGCCGTAACTGGAGTAGTACGACTTCAGGTTCTGCACGCCGGTCGCGGAGACCGTGACCACACCGGGGAGCTGGGTGGGGATGTCGAAGCACGTGTGCGGGTCGATGGTCCGCTCGGTCGGGGTGGTGTCGTCGGGGCTGGAGTCGTCGACAATCGAGTCGGCGTCGAGGTCGTCATTGGAGTTGCCCGCCGAGGCGACGTGCAGGGTGCCCTTGCTCTGCGCGTACAGCGAGGCCCGGTTGACCGCGTCGACGATGGCCTTCTGATCCGGGTCATCGAGGCAGTTGTAGAGCCACGGGTCGATGTAGTAGCTGTTGTTGGTGATCTCGACACCGTGATCGGCGGCGAAGACGAACGCACACACCACACTCTCCGGGAAGAAGAGGCTGGTGGTCGGGTCGCTCACCTTGATCGAGGAGACCTTCACGCCCGGGGCGACACCTGCGATGCCGATGCCGTTGCGTGCGGCGGCTATCTCGCCCGCGACGTGCGTGCCGTGGTAGTCGTCGCTGGTGTAGGGGCGCCAGGCGCCCTCGCTGGTGTCCGCGACGCCGCCCACGCAGTTGGCGGACTGGCTCCTGGAGAAGTTCGCGGCGAGGTCGGGGTGGGTGTCGTCGACACCGGTGTCGATCACGGCGACGGTGACGTTCTTGCTGCCAGGGTTGATCTTGGCCGCCTTGTCCGCGCCGATGGCGCGCAGGTCCCACTGGTCGGCCTCGAGCGGCTCGGCACCCTCGGCGGCCGCGGTGGCGCCCTGTGCCTTGGCGCTGTCCACGTACTCCGGGGCGCCGATCTCTGTGGTGCCCGCGGGGGCGAGTGCCGCGGTACGGGTGGCACCGGCGCTCTGCACGCCCTTGACGGTGCGTATCTGCTGGGCGAAGCCGGGATTCGTCGAGTGGACGACGATCACGCCGATCTTCTCGTGGGTGACGACCACGGTCCCGCCGGCCTCGGCTATCGCCTTCTGAACGGCCTTGATGGTGCCGTTGTTCACCTTCGTGTTGACCACGTACGACAGGTTCGGGCCGTCCGTGGTCATCGTGGCGGGGGTGTCCTGCACCGCGGTCTGCGCCAGGGCACTGCCCGGCAGGAAGCTGATCGACGCGGTCAGCGCCAGCCCCACCGGTACCGCAAGAGCGGAGCGACGCAGGTGTCTGGAACCGGGATGAGCCATGCGGGGTCTCCACATCATCAAAAGGAATCCGCCCGAGGCGCGCGCTCGGGCGGGACACATGGCGAAGCAACCTAGCGCCGATCACACGTGCGTATCAATAGCCAACAGATGACCGAATTCTCGCGCCCCTTCAACCCCACCCTCACGTGAGCTCGGGAGGACAACAGGAACGCCAACTACCTTTGATGAGCGACCGGTCGAGGCTGCAGTTGCGTGCTCACACATGAAGCGGGGCGAGCTCCGCGCTCGCGCTTCTGTCAGGGCGCGGCGAGGACGTAGACTCCGACCGACAGGTCCGGGGGGAAAATCTGCGGAGAGGCGGAGCGTGGCCGCCGGTCTGCGCACAGCATCGAGGCGCAGGAACTACCCGTAGCTGCGATGCCCCGCCTGCCAGGCGACCCGCCCTCCCCAACGGCTACCGCGCCGACGGAAGATGGCGACCCACACAGCTCATCCCCACACCGCGCCGGGACCGGCTGCGGCAGCGGCTGGTACGGGCACTGCCGTCAAGTGCCTCGCACGGTCCGCCGAGCAGGCGCAGGACCACCTGCAGCGCTGGCTCGCGGTGCGCGAGGCCGTGCCATGCAGGAGGCCCCGACGCCGTGCCGCCTCCCTCGGCTCGTAGTTGCTGTCCGGTAGATCGGTCACTGACTCGTCGCTGGTCAGGGTGTAGTCCTGCCCGCCGTACGGGCAGTCCGGATCACGGCCAAGCTACGGCGGCGCGACTGCTGGAGAAGACTCGGATGAACCCATGCTGAGCAGCTCAGTTGGCAGTGCTGCCAACTGAGCTGCTCAGTCACAGTGGCTCGTGCCCAATTCGCCCCGATGACAGGGCTTTGGAGATCGAGCCCATGCGGCCGGTCGGCGGTCGGCGGGTCGGCGGGTCGGCGGGTCGATGCCGAACGGCATTGACGACCTGTTCACCGTCGGGGAGTCCCTGCAGCTGTTCGCGGACGCCATCGGTGACGCCCGGTCGACGGTTGTGAGGACCCGACTCCGTTGCGGCTGCCGTCGGTCTGCTTGGATCTGGGCATGACGGATTGGTCGAAGCTCAGTGACGCGCGTGGTTCCGCGGAAGGTGTCCCCGCTCTGCTCGACCGGTTCGAGACCGATCCGCGTGGTGTCTGGTCCGAGCTGATGGACCGGTTGTGCCCGATGCTCGACACGGCGTTCTCTGCGAGCTTTGCTGCGCTTCCCCGCTTTGTTGAGATCGCAGCCGGCCGGGAGCCTGACGAGCGGCGCTGGGCTCTGTTCGCGGCGGGCCCGATCGTGGCCTGCGCGCGCCGGTCGGCCGAGGGCGTTGCCGCGCGCGAGGTCTACTCATCGGAGATCGCGGAGCTTTCGCGGCTCACCGAGGAGTGCCTCCGTATGCCGCTGGACATGGAGGACTATGTCGGACTGCTCCAGGCCGCCTTGGCCTTCGAGGACGTAGAGGTCTGGGACGAGTGCCTGGACAACCTGGCGCAAGGCGAATACGAGGTCGACTGCCCTCACTGCGGGGTGAACCTGTTCATCGTGATCGGCGATGACGGCTCCTTCTCCTGCAGCGATGATTACGCGCTGCAGGACGTCGAGAAGACGCCACTGCGCCCGACTGATCCGGCAGGGCTGGAGGGTTTGGCCAAGCGGCTGCATGACCAGGCTGTCGCTGACGGACAGCCCGTGCTTGCTCAAAGGCTGCAGTATCTCTTCGGGCAAGCGGCGTGTACTGACTGCGGGACGGTGTTCTCGGTAGCGGACCGCGTGGTTGCGAACGCGATGCCGTCTTGGTGAGCGTCAGCCGTGTGAACGTCGTGCTGCTCTGTCGCCCTGACGTGGACCGCGACGGAGATCACCAGTGTCTGGGGCGCCTGCCATCCCAGCCGCCGTGCTGTCACCCGGGCTTGCGGCGTTCGGCCTCGGTGGCCTGGAAGCGGTAGGACTCGATACCGGTCTGGATCAGCACCGGTCGAATCTGTCTCGGTTGTCCGCTGAGCTGGACCGAGACTCCTGGACGATTGCTTCCAAGGGGTCGGTCGGGTGTCGCCGATGCTCGCGATGGCGGTCGGTAGTCCGTTCGGCAACTTCCGTGGGAGGTTTGTACGCCTTCGATTCAGCGTGGCCGCAGCCCGTCGAAGACGATCTCGAAGATCCGCTCCCGGGGCGCCGGATCCGCTCCGAGCTGTTCCATCGCCCTGCCGACGCCGGCCAGGAGGGCGATGAACTCCGGCAGGCCCAGCTCCGGGCGGACCGCCCCCGCCTGTTGCGCCCCTGTCAGTAGATCGGCCAGTCGAGCCTGGATCTCCATGGTCGGCTCCTGCAGGGACGCGTGTACGTTCACCCCGGCCGCAGCGAGAGCCTGGGCGAACTCGTTCTTGCCCGCGGACTGATCCACCACCAGACGGAAGCAGGCGAAGAAGGCTTCGGCGGGCCCGGCCTCGGCGGCCAGCTGCGCGGTCTGGGCTGCCATTTCCTCCAGTCTGCGCACCATCACCGCCTCCAGCAGTGCCTCCTTGGTCGGGAAATGCCTGAAGAGCGTGCCCACTCCGACCCCGGCGATGCGGGCGATCTCCTCGGTCGGCACGCTGACGCCGCGGGTGGTGAATACCTCCGTGGCAACATCCAGCAGCCTGGCCCGGTTGCGGACCGCGTCCGCCCGCAGCGGGCGTTCCTGAGCGCCACCCATCCCTCTCCCACATCCCTTCGCCGTCGACGGCAGAACCATCCTGGACAACCGGAGTCTCCAGTCCGTATCGTGAAAGCGGAGTCGCTAGTCCGATTCTAGCCGTGGATCCACGGAGGTTTGTCATGCCTGAAACGCTGTCACCGCGCGACGTCTTCCAGAAGCTGATCGAGGGCGTCAGCACGGGGCGGTTCACGGAGCTGGCCGAGCTCTATGCCGAGGACGCCGTAGTGGAGACCGTCTTCGAGCCGGTCGGTCCGCGCCGGGTCGAGGGGCGGGCCGCACTCAAGGAGCGGTTCGCTCAAGTCTCCGCAAGTTCGCCCGTGGAGCTGACCCCGGCGAACGTGGTCGTCCGGGAAACCGACGACGCGGAGGTGATCGTCGCCGAGTTCGACTACCACGTGCACCACCGGTTGACCGGACGGAGCTTCGAGGCCTCCAACATCCAGGTGCTGCGGGTCCGCGACGGCCTGATCGTGAGCAGCCGGGACTACCACGACCACCTTGCCCTCATCGTGGCCGGCGGCAACCTGTCTCAGCTGGTGGCGGCGCTGGAAGGCCAGTAGCACGAGTGCGGTGCTCAGGGCCGGCGCCCCTGAGGCCCCGGCCCGCATCGCGTTTCCGGCGGCGGCTCAGTGCTTGGCGAACATGCGGTCATGACCTCGATGATCTGCTGGTCCGTCACGTCCAGCGGTCGACTCGTGCTGAAGTGAGGCCGGCCAGACCGTCGTCGAGCCGGGGCTGCCGCTGCTGTCAGTGGTCGTACGCGGCCAGTGAGCGCAGGATCGGTGCACCGGCCTTGGCGTTGTGCCAGATCGCGGCGGTGAGGGCCGGAAGGCGCTGCAGTACGCGCACCGACACGCCGATGCCGGTGTGACCGCCATGCCGTTCAAGATCGAGCTGTCCCTTAAGGGTTTGGTTGACGGACTCGATGACCTGGCGAAGAAGCTTGAACAACGCCGCGCCCGGCCGCACCGCCTCACCCCTGCGGGCGGGCCTGTCCGGCGGATCTTGTGACCGTCGCGGTCTCGGGTCGTTGGCATGGTCATGGGGCGGGGAGACCTGACGAACGCGGAGTGGGTTCGGCTCAGGCCGCATCTGCCGAAATACGGGCAGCGTGGTGGCCGTTGGGCCAGTCATCGCAGGCTCATCAACGAGATCTTGTACCGGCTGCGCACCGGGATGCCGTGGCGGGATCTGCCTGCACGTTTCGGTCCGTGGAAGACCGTGTACGAGCGGCACAGACGCTGGTCGGCGGACGGCACGTGGGACAAGATCTTTGCGGCCGTCCTGGCTGACGCCGACGCGGAAGGTCGGATCGACTGGTCGATGGTGAGCGTCGATTCGACCACCTGCCGGGCCCACCAGCACGCCGCGGGGGCCCGCAGGAGCGTTCCGCGAGTGCCGGGAAAGGACGCACGCCCCGGCAGCACCGCGCCGACGAGGGACTCGGACGCTCCCGGGGCGGCCTGACCTGCAAGATCCATCTCGTCGGTGAGGGCGGGCGCCGCCCGCTGGCCCTGCTGGTCACCCCGGGCCGGTGGGGCGATGCCCCGCAGCTCATCCCGGTCATGGAACGCATCCGCGTCGGCCGGCCGGGCGGCGGACACCCGCGCACCCGGCCCGACCATCTCGGCGGCGATAAGGCGTACTCGTCCCGCCGCAACCGTCGCTACCTGCGACGACGCCAGATCAAGCACACCATCCCCGAGCCGAAGAATCAGCGGGCCAACCGGCAAGCCCGTGGCAGCAAGGGCGGCCGGCCCGTCGGCTTCGACAAGAGGATCTACAAGCGCAGGAACGAAGTGGAGCGGACGATCAACGCCCTGAAGAACTTCCGGGCTGTGGCCACGAGGTTCGACAAACGCGCCTACATCTTCCACGGCACCGTGACCGTCGCCTCGATCCGACTCTGGCTCCGCTCGTGCTCCGCCGATTGGCTACTCGTCCGAGCCCGCAGCCGACGGCGGTACCTCGAGGACGAAGAAGAGGAAGCAGGTTTTGCTCGAAAGGGCATGGAAGTCGTCGGGGAACAGCTCCCGGGCGGCTGGGTCGGGCTGCGGCTCGCTGATGACGGAAAGACGGAAGCCGGCGGTGGTGAAGGCATCAGTCATCGCGTGCAACGGCCTGCGCCAGAACCTCATCGGGACGGACTGCCCGTTGAACGTCCAGTCGAAGGTATAGCTGGTGGTCGCAAAGTAGTCAGGCCGAGGATCCTGGATCGTGTAGGCCACGAAGGGGTGGTCCACCGACGCGATCAGCCGGCCGCCGGGCCTGAGTACTCGCCGCAACTCGGCCAGCGTCGGCCCCCAGTCTTCCAGGTAGTGCAGCACCAGCGACGCGACCACGTCGTCGAACGCACCGTCGGCGAACGGCAGGCGGTCGCGCAGGTCGACCACGTGCAGGGCTACATCGTCACCGAGCCGCCGCCTTGCCAACGCCAGCATCCCGGCGCTGGCGTCGATGCCGGTGACGACCGCACCGCGGTCGCGTAGTGCAGCGGACAGGGGGCCCGAGCCACAACCGGCGTCCAGGATCCGACGGCCGGCCACGTCTCCGGCGAGGGCCAACATCCCGGGCCGCTCGTAGTACCCGTTCACGAGGTTGTCCTCGTTCTCCGCCGAGTACGCCTCGGCGAAACTGTCGTAGTCATTCACCCGGTCCCGATCTGCAGACTGGGCGAAGCTCTCGGGCACATCGGTTACGCGTTCCATCGTCGCAGCCTAGTAGTCACATGATCCGCCGGACAGGCCCTAGTGGGGCCAACTCGAGCCGCCCGGGCGGGGCCGAACGACATCGCAGCCAATGACGTGTACGCGGGTGAGGGCCGGTTGCGCCTGGGCTGAGGGCCTTGTCCCACCGCGAGTCGGCGGGGATCATGACCGCGTGCAACACCGAGAGGAACTCCACGAACTGCTCCCATGCGCCGGACTCACGGTCGTCGAGGACATGCGCCCGGGCAGCCTGTTCCCGCCGGAGGCTGGCTGGCGGATTGCGCGGGGGATCGCGGCGCCGGACGGCGCGGTCCGGGAAGCGCTCGACGCCGCGTGGTGGCGCCGCCTTGCAGATGCCAACGGCGAGTTCCTGGTGGCCATCGTCGGATATCGGATCGGCGGCAACGACTCCTGGTGGACCCGGGTCCGCTACGCCGGCGGCGGTGTGCCGGGGCTGACCGGCGACCCCGGGTTCGTGGCGCTCTCCCTCGACGGGCAGGTGCTGCTGGCGGAGGTGCCCGGCGCGGACGGGCCTCGGGTGACGGCCCTCGACCGACTGCCGGAGCGGCTGGAGGAGGCCGCCGCGGCCGCCGGGCGCGAGACGGAGGTCGAGCGCGCCGAGGTGTGGGCGGCGGTGCCCGGCCGGCCAGCATGGCCTTTGCACTGGGCGGAGGGGATCGGGTCCAATCCGGCCGCGCCGGACGAGCTGCTGATCCGGCTGCTGGATGTGGAGGTGGGCTTCCTGCACGGCTGCGACCGGCCCGCCGTACTCGACGCCGCCGTGGCGCATCCCGATCCGCGGGTGCGCTCGAGGCCTGCGGACACCTTCCGGCCCAAGCTCACCTCCGATCAGTGGGTACGCCTGGTCCGCGCCGAACCGTCGCCGATCCGGCGCGTGCTCTGGGCCGAGCATGCCTGCGCCTGGGGCGTCGAACTCCCCGGGGACCTGTACGACGACCTCCTCGCCGGCCCGTCCCGCGCTCAGGCCGCCGAACTCCCGGGGCTCCCCGCACACCACCTCCCCAGCCTCGCGGCCGACGCCGATCCCCGGGTGCGGGCGACTGCCTGCGCCCGGTGGGAAGACCTCGCCGCGCCGCTGCGGGCGCGACTGCTGGCCGACACCGACGACGCGGTGCGTACGGCGGCGCTGCTCGCCCACCACACCGGCGTCCCCATGCCTCGCGAGGTCTTTGCCGCGCTGCCCCCGCCCCGGCGCGCGCTCGAACAGTGCCGTCTCTCGCCCGAGCTGGAGGCGGAGCTGGTCCGGGACGGGGACGCGGAGGTACGCCGAGCGCTGGCCGCCAACCCGCGGCTCAGTGCACACAGCGTCGCCGTCCTGGCGGAGGACCCATACGACGACATCCGCTCGGCGGTGGCACTGCGGCCCGACCTCAACGAGGAGCAGCGTGCCGCGGTGCGCTACGACTTCGACCCGACGTCGATGTCGCGCACTCTGCCCTGGGTCGAGGGCCTGCACGATGACGCCGACGCGATGCGCCGCCTCGCCGTATCGTCCCATCCGCTCATCCGCCGAAGCGTGGCCCGTGCCCGGCATCTTCCACCGGACGTCGTGGAGCGTCTGGCGCGGGACGAGGACCGGACGGTCCGCCTGTTCCTCGCCGAATCGTGCGATGACGCGCCGGCCGAGATGCTGCTGGAAGTCTGGCGCTGGTGGGACGGCAGCTTCACTCACCCCGACCGCCCCCGCAGCCACCCCAACTTCCCCCGTACGGGCCTGCTGCGCTACGCCGGCGACCCCGGTGGGCGGATGCGCCGCCTGGCCCTGGACGATCCGGAGTCCACGCCTGCCGACGTCGCACGTCTCGCCCGCGACCCAGAAGCCGAGGTGCGCCGCCGCGCGGCCGAGGACACCCGGCTGTCACCGGCCGACGCGGTGCGGCTGCTGAACGACCCAGCGGCCCACGTCCGCGCGACCGCGATGCGCAATCTGCGGCTGCCGGCCCGCGTCCTTGCCGGGCTGCTGCACGACCGCGACACGGCATGCGTGGCGGTCACCAATCCGGCGATCCCGGTCCCCGTCCTGCACCGCATCCTGGCCGCGGCCGCGGCAGCCGTGGCCGCCCGGCGCTGAACACCGCCACCCCTCAGGGCGGCCGTGGCGGTCTGACCCTGAACTCCGGCACACCCCCGCCCGGGCGGCTCGAGTTGGCCCCACTAGTGCAGCTCCGCGCAAGTTCGTGGAGAGGTGTTGGTCATGGGGTGGGGTCGCCGCCGAGATAGAGGAGGCAGGCGCAGTCCAGGGCGTCTTCGGGTGAGCCGAAGGGCAGTCCGGTGGGCAGGAAATTGTCCTCGTACTTGCCTCGGCTGGCGAGGTAGATCGCGAAGCCCCAGGTGTGCAGGACGCCGGTGAAGCGCAGGCGGCACAGCGGCAGCAGTTCCTCCTCGCCGGGCAACTGGCCTGCCACGTAGGCGAACCCGGTGCGGAAGCGGACCCGAACGGCGTCCAGTTGGGGCCAGTGTTCCTTGGCGCGGGCGTTCAGGCGCAGGCGCAGGTGGTGCTGCATGGACTCGGGCGGGTTCTTCGGCACGGAGCCCATCCTGCAGGGTCCTGCTTCGACACGCCGTGATCATCTCTTGCGTCGGCGCGGGTGCGAGGGAGTGGCCACAGGTGGGTGGGGCAGTCGTCGTAGAGCGGACAGCGCGGTACGCGAGCACCTGATACGCACAGCAGTGTCAGTGAAGGCGCAGGTGCGGGCGGTGCTGCGGGCGCGGATCGCGCTGGCTGCCGCGGACGGGGGCAGCAACGGGCCGCTCGTGAGCGTGAGGCCGCTGCAGTTTAAAATAACCCACGACGAAGTGGTCACAGCGCTTCAGGTGGAGCACGCAACGGTGATGGCGCCCGGCCAATGGGCTGCGTTTCACCTACCAACCTCCCACGGTGGTGCTCTGACGACGTATTACGGAGAGTCTGGCCGCCTGACCTGCATCGCGGTCGATGCACTGCACGGCCCTCAGGTCACCTGGGAGGGCCTGCGGCTAGTCGGGGATGTGCCATCCAAGCTGGCAGATCGGTTCGCTGACCACATGCAGGCACAAGGCTTGAGGGAACGCATCCGCTGCTCACAGTACGGAGACCTTGGAGCCGATGAGATCGGGCTCGTGCTGCGTGCGCAACGTGCCGGAGACATCCTTCTCACCCGTCCGGTCTTCGTGGCGCGTGAGTGGGCTGACCGTGTGTGCGACGCCTGGGAGGGATCTATCCCGATGGAGGAATGGCACACCTACTGTTGACGGCGCGCACCAGCCGCCCCGTGCCGTGCCCCTCCCGTGCCCGTTCGGTCGGCGACGAGCGGGGAACCACGGGGAACCAGAGCGAGACAACCACTCCGCCGCAGGTCAGTGGCATCCCAGCTCAGCGGGCATCCGCATACGGGATCTTCCAAACTGGTGCTCCAGGCTCTGTGCCGGCGTCTGAGGCCACATAGCCCGACCGGCAGTCGCGTACCTTGACCGCGTGGACGAGCGCGGTCAACTGAGGACGCGGGACTGACGGCAATAATCCGCCTATGGAGCACGGAGCATCAGGGCACAGACAGATCACTAAGGCCCGCGCGAACAGGGCCCCCGGACGGGTGGTACGCATCGACTTGGGTGATGGCCGATGCGCCTTCGGAAGGCAGCTCACCGACGTGTGTGTTGAGTTTTACGACCTGGTCGGCAGGCCTGGAGCGCCTGTCGATCTCATCGAGATCGTAGCCGCACCCGTCGCTTTCAAGGTCTGGGTCATGGATGCTGCATTTCGCCGCCGTGGCGGCTGGGAGCTACTCGACGTGGTGTCTCTGACCCACGAGGAACAGACCGAGGTCCACCTCTACAGCAAGCAAGATCCGCTCAGCGGCAGGATCACGGTCTATCGCGTCGATCCAGTCACCGGGGCCGACAGCGAGACGCCAGCGACGCTCGAAGAGTGTCAGAAGCTGGAGAGGGCCGCTGTCTGGGCCCCTGACCACATTGAAGACCGACTACGGGACCACTTCGACGGCCGTCCGAACAAATGGGTGGAATCGTTGCGCCTGAAGCCGTGACGCCAAGGCGCGCCCCTGTGGCCCCCTGGCGCTCCCGCCAATGAGCACTGGACAGTCCCCATCCCCTGTGTGCCCTACGCGTGCCCGATCAGGCAGCCTGGCCGGACTCCACGTCGCGGGCATCTTCCTCTGGTCCGCGAGATGAAGCCGTTCCTGATGACGAGACCCTCTCGTCCCAACACAATCGCAGCTGTTCCTGCAGGTCGGGAACGGATGCTGCGTCGCAGGACATGACGACCACGAGCCTGCTGACGTCGAGGCCCTCGGGCCCCTGTGTGTAGGACCATCGCTGTCCTGCCCGCAGAAGGGTCCTGAAGAGCAACCGCTGTCCGGCGGCATCGCCCAACAGTGCCTGATCCGCGGCCTCGACGATCAGTACGTAGTGGTCCGCGGGCAGCCACTCCAGATCGCGAAGACAGTCGGAGAGAGCATCCCAGTTCCACCCGAAGTAATCAGGCAGCCTCAGTCCGGCGTAGAACTGCTGGAAGACGGCGTCCGTGTCGCGCATCTCCCGGCCGTCGAGACGCGCTATGTACGTCCTTCCGGTCATGGGAAGCAACAGATCGACAGGCAGGGCGCCTTGCTCCGGAACGACGTGCACCCAGGGCACGGTGTGCACCGCCACCTCCCCTCCAGCGATCCAGGGCTCCACCGCCGTCAGAGCCGGAGACGGCAGCGAGCTGCAAAGTCTAGATCCAAACGAAACGGCCTAGTACTGCAACGGTGTTTGCCGTGACGGTTGGGCAGTTCCTGGTGGTGTGTGGCCGCGTCGTTTGTAGTGGCTGATGCGGGCTTGGTGTTGTCGTCTGCGTCGCCAGTGTGACCAGTGCAGGACGTGGTCGATGCTCGGGCGGGGCCGGGTGAGGCGGTGGATCAGGCGTCGGAGTTCGGGGAGGCTGAGGGGTATGAGCTGGGAGGATCCGTTTCTGCTTTCCCGGTGTCGGACTCTCGGGCCTTCAGGACGGTGAGGCAGGCGTGGGCGGCCATGGCCAGGGTCATGTGGCGGTGCCAGCCGTCGTAACGGCGGACCTGGTAGTCGTCTAGTCCGCACTCCTGTTTCGCACTCTGGAAGCATTCCTCGACCGCCCATCGGCTTCCCGCGACACGGATCAGCTCGTCCAGTGTGGTCTCGGCCGGGCAGTAGGCGATGTAGTACGAGATCTCATCCGACCTGCGGACACTTCGGCGGGCGAGAACCCAGTGCCTGCGGTCCTCGCGATGCCAGGGTCGGACCTCGACCCTCGCCCAGTCGTAGACCCGCGGGCCGTGGGCACCGTTGCCGCAGGAACGGCGCTTCCACTTTTGTCTCGGCAGACTGTTGAACAGGTCGTGGACGGGATGGTCGATGGCCCAGCGGGTGACGACGGTGTCGTGGCGGGTGGTGGCCATGACATGGAAGACATCCTCCCGCTCCAGCTCGTACCGCCAGCCCTTGGAGAAGCCGTAGGCGGCGTCCGCGGTCACCCACCGGAACGGGATCTGGTCCGTGATCGCCCGGCGGACCATGGCCTTGGCCATCACCACTTTCGTCTCGAAGGCGACCGTGTCGTCGATGCCGGCGGCCCGACACCGTTCACGGTCGTCCGTCCACGACGTGGGCAGATACAGGCGGCGGTCGATCAACGTGCGGCCACGGCCGCCGGCATAGGCGAGGAACACCCCGATCTGGGAGTTCTCCGTTCGACCGGCGGTGCCGGAGTACTGGCGCTGAACCCCGGCCGAGCGGACACCCTTCTTCAGGAACCCGGTGTCGTCCACGATCAGCACCGCATCCGGGTCACCGAGATGGTCGACGACGTAGTCCCGCACATCGTCCAGGACCTCGTCCGCGTCCCAGTCGATCCGGTTCAGCAGCCGGTGGATCCGGTCCGGACCTGCATGACCGGCCTCCTCCGCGAGCGTCCAGCCGTTCTTCCGCTCCAGCGGAGCTATCAGCCCCCGCATATAGGCAAGAGCCGACTCCCGCGGCTCCGACCTGGAGAAACGGTGCACAAACCGCTCGTGCAAGGACTTCAGTTCACCCACCCACGACCGGGCATCAGCACGTTCCCCACCCATGAGCTGACCAACGACACACCTGCCCAACCGTCACGGCAAACACCGTTGCAGTACTAGGGCGCGTATCGAGTCGTGATCAATTTGCGGGATGTGCCTTCGTGGCACGGTCCGGTCCGATAGACGGTCTTACGTGACGCGAGTGCAACTGACCGATCCGGATTGGGAGTTCATCGAGCCGTACCTGCCGATCGGCGAGTACGGCCCGTACCCCGAGCGACTGCGGCAGCAGTTCGAGGGCGTGATCTGGCGGTTCAAGACGGGCGGGCAGTGGCGGGAGATGCCGACGGAGTTCGGCGCCTGGTCGACCGTCCACAACCGCTTCCGGCAGTGGCGTGACGCCGGCGTCTTCGAGGCCCTGCTGGAGGGCCTGATCACGGAAGCCGCGAAGCGGGGTGAGGTGGACCTGTCCCTGGTCAGCATCGACTCCACCACCGCCCGAGCCCACCACGACGCGGCCGGGATGCACCTCGACGAGGACGTCGTCACCGCCCTGGAGAAAGCCGCGGCCGAGGAGGAGAAGGCCAGGTCAAAGGGGGCGGCCTCGAAGAGCAAAACGGGCAAGAGACCGAAAGTGATCCCGCGCTGGAAGAACGACGACGCATCCGGCGTCGGCGGAAACTCCGGCTGAAGGCCGCCCTCCTCGGACGTTCCAGAGGCGGGCAGACCAGCAAGGTCCACCTCGCCGCCGACCGCAAGTGCCGCCCGCTGGCGTTCATCCTGACCACAGGCCAGGCAGCGGACAGCCCGCAGTTCATCCCCGTCCTGAAGAAGGTACGGGTACGCGGGCCCGTCGGCCGACCCCGCATCCGGCCGGACGCGGTCGCCGGGGACAAGGCGCACTCGTCCCGCGGAAACCGCGCCCACCTGCGCAAACGCCGTATCAAGGCGGTCATCCCGGAGAAGAAGGACCAGGCCGCCAACCGGAAGAAGAAGGGCTCCAGAGGTGGCCGACCCGTCAGCCACGACGCCGATCTCTACAAGGAGCGGAACACCGTCGAACGCCTGAGGTGCCGGACGCCAAGGGCGGCATTGAGTCAACGGTCAACCAGCCGTGGACGCGGGGCCTCACCCGTGGATTCCGCGTCGGTGTCGTCGGTGCCGACCGGGCCGCGGGGAAGCATCCAGTCTAGCCACTTCGGCAGCCACCAGTTGGTCCGGCCGAGGAGTGTCATGGTCGCCGGTACCAGCACCATGCGTACGACCGTGGCGTCGATGAAGATCGCGGTGGCCAGGCCGAGCCCGAACATTTTGGTGGAGGGGTCCTCGGCGACGGCGAAGGACAGGAAGACCGCCACCATGATGAGGGCGGCCGAGGTGATGATCCGGGCGGTGCCCGAGACGCCCTCAACGATCGCCGTGCCGTTGTCGCCGGTGCGCAGGTACTCCTCGCGTACGCGGGAGAGGAGGAACACCTCGTAGTCCATCGACAGGCCGAACAGGATGGCGAAGAGGAACATCGGGATGAACGACACGATCGGAACCGTCGCTTCCAGCCCGATGAGTGCGCCTCCCCAGCCCCACTGGAAGACCGCGACCATGATGCCGTAGGCCGCGCCGATGCTCAGCAGATTCAGCAGTACCGCCTTGAGCGGTACGAGTATCGAGCGGAAGACCAGCATCAGCAGCAGGAACGACATCGCCAGCACGGCGGCGACGAACACCGGCAGGCGTTGGCTGGTGCGTTGGCCCACATCGGACAGGCTCGCGGCGGCGCCGCCGACGTGGGCCCTGGCCGGGCCGTGCCCGATTGCCGTGGGCAGCACGTCGGTGCGCAGCCGGGCGATGGTGTCGGCCGTGGCCTTGTCCTGAGGGCTGGTGGTCGGGAACACCACGAGGGTCGCGATGCCGGTGGCCCGATCGATGTGCGTCGGCGCGACGGATGCGATGCCCGGATCCGCCGCGACCGTTGCGACGAGTCGGTCCAGCACTCCCGGATCACCGGTGGGGTCCGCGGCGATGACGAGGGGACCGTTGGTGCCCGGGCCGAACCCCTCGGCGACGAGGTCGTAGGCCCGGCGCTCGGTACGGCTGTGGGGCAGTGAACCGTCGTCGGGCAGGCCGACGCGCAGGCCGAGCACGGGCAGCGTCGCGGTCAGCAGCAGCCCCGCCGCGCCGACCGCGTACGGCACCGGGTGCTGGCTGACGTGCCCGATCCAGCGACGCCACCCGGCGGCGTGGGCGGAGCCTGCCGCCGGGTCCCGCCGCCGTGCGAGTCGGCCCAGCTTCCTGGTCTGCAGAGCCCGGCCGATCCGGCCGGCCCGGGCCAGGCGTGGGCCGGCGGCGCCGAGGAAGGCGGGCAGCAGCGTCACCGACGCGAGCACCATGGTCAGGACGACGATCGAGACGGCAAGCCCGCCCACCGTCATGAACGGCACGTTCGCGACCGCCATGCCGAGGATCGACACGACGACGGTTCCGCCGGCGAAGACCACCGGCCGCCCCGCCGTGGCCACCGCTCGTCCGGCCGCCTCGTGCGGATCGAGCCCGCGCGCGAGGTACTCCCGGTGCCTGGCGAGCACGAACAGCGCGTAGTCGATGCCCACTCCGAGCCCGACCATGCTGCCCAGGACCGGTGCGAAGGTGGGGACGTCCGTGACCCCCGCCAGTACCGTCATCGTGGCGACCCCGACGGTCAGTCCGAAGACCGCCATGCCGATCGGCAGCGCGGCGGCGACGAGCGAACCGAACGCCAGGAACAGGATCGCGGCCGCGGCGACGAGGCCGATCAACTCGCTCACGCCGCCGTCGGGGTCGGAGAAGGCGTAGAAGAGGTTCCCGCCCATCTCGATGCGCAGGGGCAGTTCGGCGCGCAGCCGGTCGCCGAGATCGACGAGGGCGTCGAGGTCTTCGGCCGACAGCCGGCTCTGGTCGGGGTACTGCACCCGGACGACCGCGATCCGCCCGTCGGCCGAGACGAGGCCGCCGCGCACGGCGGTGTCCCCGCCTGCGTCGAGTGCCCCCGCCGGGTCGCTCGTGCCGAGCACGTGCGGCAGCCGCTTCACCTCGGTCTGCAGCCGCGTGAGAGCGGTGCGCGCGCTGTCGTGGTCGAAGAACGTCGCAGCGCCGTCGAGGGGGGTGACGACCACTTGGGCGGTCATCCCCTCCTGGCCGGTGCCGGCCCGCTCGATCAGTTCCGCGGCCCGCTGGGAGTCCAGTCCCGGAGCGGTCATCGAATCCGCATTCCGCCCGCCGAAGGCGACGGCGGCGAGGACGGCGAGCGTGGCGGCGACCAGCCATGCCGCGATCACCCGCCAGGGATGGCGGGCGGCGCTTGCGCCCAGGCGCAACAGGGCTTTCGAGAGCATCGGGTCCTCCAACCACCTCGTCGGCCGTCCTTGTACGGCCGCCGATGCCGAGGCTCGTCGCCACGGCGCTCTTCGGCATCGGCCCGCGGGCTGCGGATCCGTCGGCCCCAAGTCGGAGTGACGCCCCGTCCTTTCGGCCGATGCGCGGCACGGCGCGGTCCCTAGGCTGAGAACCGTGCTGCGAGACGACCTGCGAACCCTGTGGACCGAACCCCGGCCGCCCGACGCGCCCGCCCGGGTGCGGCGGGACTGGGCGCTGCTCGCCGCGGGCCTGGGCGGTGTGGTGCTGGAGGCCACCCTGCGCGAGAACGTCGTGTGGCGGCCGGTGGCGGTGGTGTTCGCCGTATGGCTGTGCCTGCTGCCCCTGTGGCGCCGGACGCGCCCGCTGGCGATGGTCACGCTGGCGTTCGGCTCGACGATGCTGCTCCAGGTGGCCTCGCTCGTCGCCGCACCGCGCGAGCCCGTCGGCCTGGACACCGGCGCGGTCGTGCTCGTGCTGGTGTACGCGCTGCCCCGGTGGGGATCGGGACGGGAGATCGTGCTGGGCGGCGCGGTGATCCTGGCGGCCTTCGCGCTGTGTGCCGTCACGGACGAAACCCCGGCCGCCGAACAGGTCGGGGGCTTCGTCTTCCTGTCGCTGCCCGGCTTGATCGGGGCCGCCGTGCGGTTCTGGGGGACCGCTCGCGAGCGGCAGTTGGAGCAGGTACGCTCCCGCGAGCGTGAGCAGCTCGCCCGGGAACTGCACGACACGGTGGCCCACCACGTGTCGGCCATGGTGATCCGCGCCCAGGCGGGCCGGGTGCTCGCGGCCACCGACCCGTCCGCCGCCGTCGAGGCGCTGGAGGGGGTCGAGGAGGAAGGGGCGCGCACGCTGGAGGAAATGCGAGCCATGGTCGCCGCGCTGCGCGACCGCGGGGTCGGCGCCGAGCTGGCGCCGCCTGCCGGCGTCGCGGATCTGGAGCGCCTGGTGCGCACGCCGGGTGTTCGCCTCAAGGTCGACCTGGGGCTCGACGGCGAGCTGGACTCGCTGCCGCCGGCCTTGGACGCGGCCGTCTACCGCATCGTGCAGGAGTCGGTGACCAACGCGATGCGCCATGCGGTCAGCGCGACCGAGGTCGTCGTCCGGGTCACCGCGGAACGGCACACGGTACGGGTGAGCGTGCGCGACAACGGCCAACGCACCGGCCGAGGTCGCGACGGATACGGACTTGCCGGACTGCGCGAGCGCGCGGCCCTGCTCGGCGGCGCACTACGAGCCGGCCCGGGCGCCGACCAGGGCTGGCATGTCGAAGCCGAGCTGCCGAGAGCAAGGAGCGACCGTGGCCATTCGCGTCCTCGTCGCTGACGACCAGGCGATCATCCGCACCGGGTTGCAGATCATGCTGAACGCCCAGCCCGGCGTCGAGGTGGTTGGCGAGGCCGCCGACGGACACGAAGCGGTACGTCTGGCCCGCGAACTGCGCCCCGACGTCTGCCTGTTCGACATCCGCATGCCCGTGCTCGACGGGCTCGAGGCCACCCGGCTGATCGCCGGCCCGGGCGTCGCCGACCCGCTGGCCGTGGTCGTCATCACCACGTTCGACCTCGACGAGTACGTCTACGGCTCACTGCGTGCCGGCGCCCGCGGATTCCTCCTCAAGGACACGGGACCGGACCTTCTGGCCCAGGCCGTACGGTCGGCGTCCGACGGTGAGGCGCTCATCGCGCCCAGCGTCACCGTCCGTCTGCTCCAGGCGTTCGCGGACCTGCCCGCCGGCCGGCCCGCGGCCCAGCCGGTCTCCCCCGTCACCGCCCGCGAGGAGCAGGTGCTCCTCGCCGTCGCCCGCGGGCTGACCAACACCGAGATCGCCGACGCGCTGCACATCAGCCTCAGCACGGTGAAGACGCATCTGGCGAGCCTGATGGCCAAACTCGGCGCCCGCAACCGGGTCGAGATCGCGATGTGGGCCTACGAAACGCGCCGTATCCTCCCCGGAACCTGAGCCGGGTGCCGGGCCATGTCCCATGAGTCCCCGCCCGGACATCAGTGCACCGGTCGGCTCACGTCGGCTCCACGTGCCTCACCCGCCCCAGAGCGTGACGTACCAGGAGGCCGGAACTGGGACGGTGAGACACCCGATACGACAAGACTCCCGACAGCTACCTCGCCAGTCTCCACCTGCACGCCTCGATGATCTGGATCAAAGACCTCACCAGGACCACCCGATGATTACGACTCGATACGCGCCCTAGCCCGCCCGGGCGGTGGCGAGGTGGGCGTCCACGGCGACGACACCGTCGACGCCCTGGCAGAGGCCCACGACCACCGGGACGAGACGCGGATCCGGGACGTGACCCCGGAGCGTGACGACCCCGTCCCGGACCTCGACCGCGACGGTGCCCTCGTCCAGACCGAGGATGCGCCCCAGGACGTCCTGCTCGACCTCGCCGCGGATTTCGATGTCGGAGCGGATGAAGGCGTCGAGCAGGTCGCTGCGGCTGACGATGCCGGTGAGGAGCCCGTCGTCGCCGACCACCGGAAGCTGCTTGACGTGCCGCCTGCGGAGTTCCCGCGCGGCTCGGGGGATGGTCCAGTCGGCGCGGGCGGTGAAGACGGGGCTGCTCATGAGCGCGCCCGCGGTCCGGGCCCGGGCCTTGCCCCAGGCGCGCTCTTCGTTCCCGTCCTGCCCCTGCGGATCGGGCATGCCGGTCTCGTGCCGCAGCACGTCGGACGCGGACACGACGCCGACCGGGGCGCCGTCGTCGTCGACGACCGGGGCCGCGACGATGTCGTTCGCGTCCAGCAGGGCGGCGATCTCCTGGAACGGTGTGTTGGGGCGGAGGGTGACGACCTCCTCGGTCATCACGTCACCGACCGTGCGGCGGTGAAGCATGGCATCGGCCTCCTCCGCTGTGCGACGGGGCGGCCGCGGTCGGACCGCCCGGGCGGACGACGCGCGGCGCGCCGGCCTCCGCGGCCCTGCCTTGCTCGTCCACGCCGTCTCCCCTACCCATGACAGCACCGCGCCGCTCCGGCGACCAGTGATGTTCGGGCCGGCGGGGAGGGCCGGGGGTCCCACGGCCGGGAGTGCGGTCGAGCGCGTGGTTGAACAACGGGTTCTCAAGCCCGGGGCCCGGGCCTGACCCCAGCTCGCGTCAACCGGACCGGGCCTGCCGCAGTGCCGGTGAGCCGCGGCCCGGAGTGGGGCTGGTCGTCGTTGCGGTCCAGGTGTGCCAGGCGGCCCGCCGGCCGTCCGGGCCCGTGGTGTGGCTGCTCGGGCCGGCCCAGGCGATGTAGCTGCCGGGGCGGACGAGCAGAGCGGGTCCGGGGTCGGTGCGGCGGGCCTGCGGGGCCGTGGTGTCGAGGTGGTGGGCGTCGTGTTCGCGGACCAGAAGGAAGCCGGGCCTGCGCTGCAGTTCAGTGAGCCGGCCCTCGGCGAGGGGGACCTCGGCGGCGCGGGTGCCGACGAGCGGGTGCCGGCTGTGTCGGCGCGGGTAACGGAGGGTGACGCCGGCAAAGCTGCCTGCGATGGCGTCGCGGACGGGGGAGGACGCCCAGGACGAGCGGTGCGAGGTGGTTGCGCAGCCAGGCGCGGGCCGTGGCCCCAGGGTGACGGCGCGCATCATGGCGCCGCTCTGGCTCAGGACGCGGCGGCCGATGGCTACGAGCACACCGCCCACGATGAGCACGCGTAAATTCGCCAGCCAGAAGATCACGATCTTCCCCAGTGAAATCCCGGAGGCGGCATCGTCGATGCCACATCAGTTCCTGGGGAGGCGTGGCTCCGGGACCCGGCCGCTTTGCACGGACCTTGCACAGGCCAGTGTGACCTTGCATCGATGGGCAGGCCCCTGGCGGGCCCTTCAGCTCACCGCATCCTCGGAGGGAACAGCCGGCCCGCTCGCTCAGGGCTGAGCATGGTCGGCCATGCGTACCGGCATCACCCCGACGACGAGGTTCTCCATCGCCTCGGGCATGCGGCCGAACCGGGCCAGCCAGTCGGCCACGACATACAGTTCACCCTGCTCGTCCAGTCCGAGGAACGCGTGACCGTGGTCGAGTTCCCCCAGTGGAAAGAGGCGGCGGCCGATCTCCTCGCCCCACTCGCCGAAGCGGTCGTCCTCGCCCAGCGCAAGCAGCGGGTCGAGTTCGAACGCCTCCCGCGCCCTCGTGATCCCAGGGCCACCACTGTCAACCGTCAGCCCGCCGAACTCCCGCAGGAACTCCTCGGCGGCGGAGTGCACACGAAAGCCCTCCGCTTCCAGGCGCTCTCGCCAGACCGCCGTGTCGACGCTTCGCCCCGGATGCCAGCCAGAACCACGCAGCACCGCCTCCACCTCGGCCGACCAGACGTGCGGCCCCTTCGCCTGCGCTGACCGTCTTTCGTTCACCAAACGGGCTGCAAACGCGGCGGCCTCCACAGGATCGGCTGTCTCCAACGCGACTCGGTCTCCACCGACCTGGCGGCCCACTACCGAGTAGGCATCGGGACGGGCGAACATCGCCGGGAGTGGTTCATGCCCCCACTCCTCCCAGCTGTCTGCGGTCGACACACTGAGCTGCTGCATCGAGATCCACGGATACATCGCGCTCAGCACCGGCTCACGCACGGCCGCCTGAAGCAACAACCACAAGGACGGCGAGGACGGGTCGTCCTCGGTAGGCCGCGGACGACATGCCTCCAGGAGCTCTGCCCAAGCCTCTGCATGACTGCGCTTCGCGTCCTCAGATCCCATCCCCCGACGGTGGTGCACACTCTCCCGTGTCGTCAACGACGAAAGGCACCTGGGGCACGGCCGCGCATGATGCAAGGAGAACCCGGACGAGCAGGAGATCGCCCTGGATTCGACAGCCATTGCCTACGTGATCGTCGACACATGAACTGACTTGAAAGACTTGGTAGTTGGCGACCGCCCCAATTGCGCAGCCCGACCTCCCCCGATCCTCCCCTGACGTCCGGTCACCGGCCTGCGCAAGCCTCGACGTTGACCTTCGGACGTCGCTCTTCGGCAGACTACGGGCTACGGGCTACGGGGAGGACTGCGGCGGACGCGGGCGAGGACCAGCACGGTGTCGTCGTTCGGTGGGTCGGGCAGCAGGCTCGAGAGCATGCGGTCCGCTGTCGCTTCCAGCTGGTTCGACTCCCGGCGCAGTTCATCGCGCAATGCGTCCAGGCCCTCTTCGATGTCCCGGCCGCGTGCTTCGATGAGACCGTCGGTGTACAGGACGAGTACGGCCTCCTCAGGGAGGTCGATCTCGGTCGTACTGAAGGGGTGACCGCCAACCCCGAGGGGGACGCCAAGGACGTCGCCGATCGTCTCGACCGTGCCGTCCGGGTGGCGTACAAGGGGTGGGGGGTGGCCGGCGCTGGCGATGCGGGCGCGGCCGGTGGCGGGGTCGTACAGGATGTAGAGGCAGGTCGCGAGCTCGATGCCCGCCTCCTGGGCACAGGCGTCGAGCTCAGCGAGCAGCTCATCGGGTTCGTGGCTGTGCCGGGCGAGTGTCTTGGCGGTGATGCGCAGCCTTCCCATGGCCGCGGCGGCCGGCACCCCGTGTCCCATCACGTCACCGACGACCAGGGCGACCCGGTCGCCCGACAGGTTGATCATGTCGTACCAGTCGCCGCCCACCTCGGTCATGTGGCTGCCGGGTACGTAGCGGTGGGCGATCTGCACATAGGGGTTGGTCACCAGTGCGCTCGGGAGCAGCGCGCGCTGGAGGGTGAGCGCGATGCCCTGCACTCGGCTGTAGAGACGCGCGTTGTCCAGGCAGAGCGCGGCGCGCGAGGCGAGCTCACTGGCCAGGCCGTGGTCCTCCTCGGTGAAGACGGGCCTGGCTGCGGAGCGTCCGAACATGGCGAGGCCCTGGACCGTGCCGCGGGCGATGAGCGGGGCGATGAGGATGCAGGTCAGACCGCTGTCTCGCAGTAGCTGGGCGCGGGCCTGGTGGATGACGGTCCGGGTCATGAACTCGTCGTTCACCAGGACGGCGACGACGCGGCCCGTTCGAAGCATCTGATGGATCGCGGAACCGGGCGGGTAGGTCACGTTTTCCAGTCCGCTCACGAGTTCAGTGGCGGGTGGAGGCAGGATCGTGCCGGAGGCGATCCGGCGGGTGACCAGTGGCCGTTCCGGGTCGAACACCTCGGGCTCGTCCATCCACTCGACGAGTTCCACGACGGAGGCGTCGGAGAAGTCGGGAACTGCAGCGTCGACGAGCTCGCGGGCAGTGACGTTCACGTCCAGGGTGGTGCCGATCCTGGCAGTGGCCCGGTTCAGCAGAGCCAGTCGCTGACGTCCGGCGGTCGCCTCCATGATCGCCTGCTCGCGGTCGGTCACGTCGATCACCAGCCCGCCCAGTCCTGGCCGACTGCCGACCGCCTGGCTGAGAGGGAAGAAACTCACCGACCGCACCTGATCCCGGTCCAGGTGACCTGGCGTGCGCACGCCCACCAGAGCGCCCACCACGGACCGCCCCTCCTCGGCGACTCCTCGCAGTATCTGCTGGTACTCACCTCCATCGGACGTGATCATGATCTCTTCCATGCGCCGTCCGAGGTGCTCCTCGATGGGAAGTCCGTCCATGTCGGCGAGCGCCTGATTGAGATGGACGTAACGCAGGTCCTCGTCGAGGATGACCAGGCCGATGGGGCAGGTCTGGAAGAGGGAATCGAGGAACGCCAGATTGGTCTTCACCCGATCGAGCTCGTCACTTCGGCTGGCCAGGGCCATCACCACAGACGCCCCATCTGCGCCGGTCATGGGAAAGACCCGGAAACCGCAGTCGAAGGCGGCGCCGTCCCGATGCCGTACCCGCAACCGGCCGCGCCAGTACCCCAGGGTGCGGCCCCGCTCCGCCAGCCGGATCGATGCGTCAACGGCGCCCCGTGGCGGTTCCGAAAGGATGACGCCGACGGATTTGGACAGCACCGCCGCGGAGTCGTGCCCGAAGAGTTCCTGCGCGCCAGGCCCCCAGTAACAGATCCGCTCGTCCTCATCGATGCCGAGGACCGCAACGGGCACGCGCTCCAGCATCGGCCCCGGCTCAGACCAGAGCGGACTGGGAGCCTTCTCGCCCCCCGACCGATCCGATGGCACCGACTCTCCCTTTCCACCCACAGCACGCAATGCCTGAGCACGCCTACAAGACGCTCAGACGCAGCTCAAGCCTCTCTCTTGTCCTCCATTGTGCGGACATCAAGGCGACTGTGTATCGTCAGAGCGCCCGACCCCCGCCAGACAGTGGGATCGCTGGTCAATACCATTCGGGCCTTCCAAGCGCCTTCCCAAGCATCCGCCCTGGTTCGAGGGACGGGCCCCGAGCCGCCACGCCGCCGTCTGACGCAGCCGCGGGAGGCACTCGGCGATCACGGCCCAAGCTTGATGCCGGCGGCGATCGGCAGGTGGTCGCTGCCGGTGACCGGCAGTGTCCAGACGTCGGCCGGCTTGCTGTCCGACGACCGGCCGTCTTCCTGCGGGTACTTCGACCAGCGTCCGACAGTTCCCCGGACCGCGTGGCGGGGGTGGTCCGATGCCAGCACGTCTCGTAGAACGGCACAGCGAAGGGCGTCAGCTCTTGCAGAGCGAAGCGTCCGGATGGCCGGGTCGATCGCGGCGGGTGGGGGCGCCGGCCGGCGGGAGGTTGTCGCGCGCCTTGCGGTCATCTAGGACGGTCGTGGAGCTCGCCTGTCCTTGCGCTGCGCCAGTTCGTCCTCGTCGACGAGGACGAGCATGGGCTTGCCGGGCTCGCACATCATCGTGACGATGAACCGGCTCCGCATGTCTGTGCGGTTGTTGCCGTCCTGATAGTGGATCACATCGCCTCCCGGCTCCCAGAACGCCTCCCCGGCCCGGATGACCCGCTCGGGCTCTCCCTCCAGCTCGAACAGCATCTCGCCCTCGAGCACATAGCCGAAAGCCGGTCCGAAGTGGCGGTGCGGAGGTGTGCCAGGGTCTCCAGGCGGGAATTCCACGAGAACCGTCATGACGTGTAGCCCCTCCGGGACGGAGGACGGTTTCGCCTCCTGGATCACGGTGACTGCGGTCTTCCAGGCCTCGGATCGCTGCCCCTGATTTCCTGGGGGGTTGACCACCGGTTCACTGTTCGGCATCACGCCACCTCCGGTCTCGGCGCCGATACGGAGAGCCGATCGGCCGCGCCACACATGGCCGCCCACAAATGCAGCCTTTGCCCGTATGTGTCGCGGACGGCGCTCAACGCCGCCGTCTCACCCGGTCGGCACTGCGCCGGCCAGGCGGAGCGGGTCCGGGACAGTCGTCGCGGCCGGCAAGCGCCCAGCTGTGACCTCCAAGCGGCCCCCGGCTTCAGCCTGCTCTTCCGGGAACCGTCCCGCAACCGGCACCCTGCCTGGCCCGATCATCCTCGGGGCTGGGTGTGTGGGGTATCCGGTCCGCGCGGCTCGGCCCTCGTGGGGCGTACGGTGGTCGAAAGCGATGCGTTTCGATCCGTGGGCATGGAGAGCCGACCGCCGTCGGCACTGCCCAACAGGCAGTACCGAACCGACACCGCGGTCGGCCCACCCCTCGGCTCAGTTCGGCGCCGGTTCGATTCGTGCCCGTGCCTCCGCACGCAATGGGACGGGATTCCGCCCGACGCCCTCGGGAACCTGAATGCTCGACGAAGGGTGCGCCATGAAGTTCACAGTCCTGGGGGGAACCGGCCTGATCGGCACACAGGTGGTCGAACTGCTGAGAGCGGCCGGCAACGACGTCGTACCTGCTTCGCTGTCCACCGGCGTCGATGTGATCAGCGGCAAGGGCCTGGATCAGGCTCTTTCGGGCGCCGATGTGCTGATCAATCTGACGAACTCCCCCGTGTTCGACGAGTCCTCCATCGACTTCTTCGAAACGTCGATGAACAACATCGTGGTCGCAGCGGAGGCGGCCGGTGTCCGCCACCATGTGATTCTCTCGATTGTCGGCGTGGACCACGTGCCGCAGCTCGACTACTACCGGGCCAAGGTCGCCCAGGAGAACGTGCTCGAGAACGCGCCGACGCCGTACTCGATCGTGCGCGCCACGCAGTTCTTCGAGTTCGTCGAAGCAATCATGTCCTGGACGACCGAGGGTGACACTGTCCGCCTGCCTTCCACCCCTGTGCAGCCGATGGCCTCCGCCGACGTCGCCGCTGCGGTCGCAAGGGCGGCCTCCAACACCCCGTTGCAGGGCATCCGCAACGTCGCGGGCCCTGAGATCTTCCCCCTGGACGAGCTGGGCCGGGTCACTCTGGCCGCACGCCCCGACGGCCGCCGTGTGGTCACCGACGACCAGGCGGGCATGTTCGCCGTGGTCACCGGAGACGTGCTGACGGCACCGGAGGACGCCGACCTGGCCCCCACTCTCTACAGGGACTGGCTTCAGCAGCCGTAGTTGGATGCGCGGTGGCGGCCCCGAGGAAGTGACTCGGGGCGCACGATCCGAGGGCTGTGGCCTTGCCAGGCCCTGATACAGGCCCCGGCCTCCGGGCGTATCCCTCCGCCGAGGACGGAGTCGGCGTGCCCGAAGGTTCTCGCCCCACCGGGCACGCCAAAGGGTGGTGCGTCACAAAGGCGCGGGAACTCAGCGGGTGATGCCTTGACTTCCAGGAACTCCTGCAATCCGTAACGCCCCATCTCCCGGCCGATGCCCGACTGCTTCTGGCCGCCGAACGGAGCGAGGAAGTTCAGCTCCCCGCCGTTGATGTCGACCTGACCGGCCCGCAAGTGCAGGGCGATGGACGACGCGTGCTCGCTCGGACCGGCGACCGCTCCGCTGAGGCCGTAGATGGTGCTGTTGGCGATGTCGACGGCGTGGTCGTCGTCGATGTAGGGGATCACCGCGGGGACCGGGGCCGAAGATCTCGGATGCGCACGAGCGGCCTCGCGCAAGAGGTCGACGACCTTGTCGGGTCTGCCGGTACGAGCATGCGACTCCAGGCGCCGCACGTCTGGCCCCCGTTGGCCCAGGCGTAAGCCAATCCGCGGGTGACCGCGGCGTCGAGGTCGGCGCCGGGCGGCGGGGCCGTCATCGCCGGCGCGCGTGACGACAACGCCACGATCAGGAGAGTTCGAGTCCGCCGTCCCATTGTTCGATGATCATCGAAGATCGAAGATGCTTCTGGTAACTCGCCATCGGATCAGGCATGCATCCTCGGCGGCATACAGCCACCCGGAACGCTGAGCCGGACGAGGAAGTCACCGCTTCACCCGTGACCAGCCGGCCCTTCGCGAGAAAGCAGTGCAACGGCGCGCAAAGGTTCGGCCGGCCCCGTCAGCCCTCCATCGCGGCATCGCATTCGGCACAGACGACCCCTGAGTACTTCGGTGGGTACCACGACGATCCGGGATGCTCGGCAGGATTCCAGGGCGCCTGCTCCATGGCGAAGGTGTCATGACCGCACAGGGTGCGCGGTCCGGCATCGGTGGAGGATGCAGGGGCGGCGGTCGCCGCGTGCACTCGGAGTACGGGCCGCCCCTCGACCGGCGAGGCGCCGGTGACGGTTCGCGCTGACCGCCGCTGGTCGAGCTCATACATCACGAAGATCTCGCTCATGTCCCGACGGTAGGCCGGTACCGCTGGTCACGCAGTGTGGACGTGGGACAGCGGCGTCGGCGACACGCGGCCGGTGCCTGTCGAGTCGCTCTTCACGGCGCGTGCGGCCCGGAGCACGTCCCCTCCGTGAAGGCGATGGACACCGCCGCAGGGCCGTGATCGGCAACCGGAAACGAGAACGGCGGCCCCTATCGGGGTGATGTACGCAGGCGCCCGGGTTGGGGGGCGGGGGTGTCCGAGGGGCCGAGGCAACGGGTGTGAAGCGAGTTCCGTAGTTCCGTAGTTCCGTGAACGATCTTGATCGGGTGGGATTCGGGGTGAGCCCCAAAGGGGCACTGGATGATCTTTAGGCCGCGACAGCCCGCTCGAACGGACCGCGTATCCACGATTACAGTGAGTGATCAATGCGCATGAGGTGACTCTTCCACCGGAGCTCGATGACCGCTTCACACCGATATGATGCACTTTGTGATCACGCCCGGACGGCTGAGGCGCCGACGCCCCTCCTACAAAAGCCGGTGGGAAGCTGCCCTGCTGTCCCCGGTGATCGTTACCGTCCTCATCGCCGGCCTGGCATTCTCCACACCGAGGGAGATCGCCTTCAGCCGCCTCCTGCCCGCCGCACCCGCCCTCGCCGCCGCCATGTGGCCCGTCCTCCCCACGATCCTTCTGGGGACGTTCTGCCTTATGGTCATGATCGGCCTCAGCCTCGTCTATACCGACCTGGGGACGCCGTACACAGCGGCTGCGATCATCGCGGTCACCGCGGCGGCCGCATACGCGAGCCATGTGCGACTTCAGCGGGAAGAGGCACTCTTCCACATCCGGCTCGTCGCCGACGCGGCCCAGAAGGTGCTGCTGCGCCCCCTGCCGCGCCGCATCCAGAACGTGGAGATCGAGTCGCTGTATCTTGCCGCCCAGGAGCAGGCCCGGATCGGCGGCGACTTCTACGAGGCGGCCGACACACCGTACGGCGTCCGGCTGCTCATCGGCGACGTACGCGGCAAGGGCCTGTCCGCGGTGGGGGCGGCCTCGGCGGTGATCAGCTGTTTCAGGGAGGCCGCGTACGACGAGCCCGACCTGAGGGGGATCACCCATCGCCTCGAGACCAGCATGACCCGGCACAGCGCCGCGTTCCCTGCCCAGGACCTGCCGGAACGCTTTGCCACCGCTCTTATCGTCGAGATCCCGCACGGCAGCGGCCACGTCAGACTCCTCAACTGCGGGCATCCCCCTCCGCTGCTCGTGCACCATGGCGAGATCCGCGTCCTGGAGCCCACCACCCCCTCGCCGCCCCTCAACCTCGCGACGCTGATCGGAGACCGCTACTGCGTCGACACCATCACGTTCGCCCCGGGCGACCAGCTGCTGCTCTACACCGACGGGGTGACGGAGACCCGGGACCGCGCCGGCGACTTCTTCCCGCTGCCGGACTGGATACAGCGGCAAGGCCCGGCGCCGCCCCGCGAGCTTCTCGACCGGCTTCACCGGGACCTGCTCCACTACAGCGGCGGAAGGCTCGAGGACGACATCGCGGCCCTCGCCGTGCGATGCCCGAACATCCTGGCCCAGGACCATCCCGCATAGGCGGCTGGATGCCGTGCGTGGGACTCGACGGCCGACCGTCCACGGCAACCAGGATCACCGCCATGACGGCTGGGCGAGGTCGGAGCTGAGGGCCCCCGCGGACACGTCCGCGGGGGCCCTCAGCGTTCAAGATCATCCAATGGCCCCTTCCGGGCCACCTCGGAACCGGCGCGAATCGCACCTGATGCGAACTGGCGCGCCACCTTGCACTGCGTAACCCGAACGGACATGGGGAAGCCGCTGATCAGCGGAATAGAGGGCCCATCGCGTGTCTGCCGAGACGGTAGCGACCACACCCGGTGACCACGCGCCCACCAGGCGCCGCACCGCCCGCACCTTCGCCGCCGAGGGTGCCCACGTCCTCGCCGTCGGCCGGCGGGCCGAACCTCTGCACAAGACCGCCGCCGGGCACGACCGGATAACCCCGCTGGCTGCCGACATCACCACCGAGGGTCAGCCCGAGCGGATCGTCCAGACCGCGCTGGAGATGCACGGCCGGTTGGACGCCTCCGCGATCCGGTCGCAAGCCTGGTCCAGCCGGATGGTGCTGCTGTCGACGAGGTCTTCCCCGGTCGGCCGACTGGATTGCCGCGGTCGCGGGTGCGCGGGATTTCCCCCGTACATGAGGGTTACGTTCCAGCCAGCTGTGGGCGTAATCTCAGCCACCCGGCAGAGGCCCCTCCCCGCTCTGGACCCACTGCCGAGGCGGCGCAGCGCGTTGCTCCAAGCACGTCGCGCGCCGGTCGAGGCCCCGCCCGCATCCCCCGGCGGGGCCTCAGATTTGTCGGCCTTTGACGGACCGTCAGGCACCGGGCGTCGATCCGGTGACGAAGTCGGCCAGTCGGGCGGCGAAGTCGTCCGGTGTGACGATCTCGAGGTTGAGCTGCTCGGCCTTCGCGCGTTTCGAGCCGGCTCCTGCGCCTGCGACGACGAGGCTCGTCCGCTTGGAGACGCTGGAGGACGACTTGCCCCCGGCGCGTTCTATGAGCTCGTTCATCTGGTTGCGGGAGAGGTCCTCGAGCGGGCCGGTCATCGCGCCGGTGACGACGACGGTCATGCCCGCCAGCGGCCCTGAAGGCGTAGCCGGCGTAGCCGCGTCCCCGGCGGCCGGTGCGGGGGTGGCGCCGGGTTCGGTCATGTTCACCCCGGCGGCAATCAGCTTGTCGATGACCGGAGCGAGTTCGGCGAGCTCGGCGACGATCACGGGTGCCTTTTCGACGCCGATGCCCTCCACCTGTTGCATCGCCTCGGCATCGGCCTGCCGGATCGCTTCCATGGTGGCGAAGTGGCGGGCGATGCGCCGGGACATGGAGCGCCCGGTGCCGCGTACGCCGAGCGCGCACAGCACCCGGTTCAGCGGGCGGGTCCTGGCCTGCTCGATCGCGGCCAGCAGGTTGTCGGTGCTGGTCGAGCCCATGCGCTCGAGGTGCAGAAACTGGTCGCGGGTGAGGGTGAACAGATCGGCGATGTCGGCGACGAGGCCGGCGTCGACGAGTTGCACGACGCGGGTGGTGCCCAGGCCCTCGATGTCGAACTGGTCCCGGCCGGCCGCGTACGAGAGGGAGGCCACGAGGTGGCAGTTGCGGCCGCGCTCGCACCGCCACCGCTGCTCGCTGGTGTCGATCCCGGAGCCGCACTGCGGGCACGTCCCGGGGAAGGTGATGGGCCGCTCGGCGCCGGTGCGCAGGTGGGCGACGGGGGCTTCGATGCGCGGGATGATGTCGCCGGCCTTGTAGACCATGACCTGGTCGCCGATGCGCAGGTCGCGGCGGGTGATGTCGGCCGGGTTGTGGAGGGTGGCGTAGGTGACGGTGGAGCCGTCGATCTCGACCGGTTCCAGGACCGCGCGGGGGGCGATGATTCCGGTGCGGCCGACCGCCCATTCCACGTCCAGAAGCCGGGTGATCTTCTCGACCGCGGGCAGCTTGTACGCGATCGCCCACCTGGGCGCACGGGATCCGGATCCGGCATCTTGCTGGTCGGCCGCCAGGTCCGCCTTGATGACGATCCCGTCGATCCCGAACGGCAACTCGGCGCGGAGAGCGGCTATCTCCCCGACACGGGCGAGGACCTCGTCGGTCGTCGTCACCGTACGGCCGGGCACCGCGGTCGCAGCGGCGGTGTTCACGCCCAGAGCTGCGGCGTACTCGATCAGCTCGCCGTGCGGGAGCTGTTCCAGCCGCTCGGCGAGCGCCCGGCCGCTGCTGGGCAGGGGCAGCAGCCCGTACGCGAAGAAGGTCATCTCCACCGTGTAGGCACGGTCCTTCGCGCGCAGGGTGCCGGCCGCGGCGTTGCGAGGGTTCGCGAACGGCTCCCCACCGTGGTCGACCCGGACGGTGTTCGCGGTCTCGAACTGGGCGGTGGTCATGAGCACTTCGCCGCGCAGCTCCAGGCTGACCGGCTCGGTGAGCCGGCCGGGCAGGCCGACGATGGTGCCGATGGCGTGCGAGACGTCCTCACCGGCGGTCCCGTCCCCGCGGGTGATCAGCCGAACCAGTCGGCCGTTCTCGTAGCGGGCGGCGATCGCGAGCCCGTCGAGCTTCGGTTCCACGCTCCACCGTCCGACGGGCCGTCCGATCCGCCGCTCGAGGGAGGCGGCCCAGGCGGTGAACTGCTCGGCAGAGAAGACGTTGTCCAGCGACAGCATCGCCGTGGTGTGCGGAACGTCCCCGTCGACGGCGCCGCCGGCGACCTTCCCCGTCGGGGAATCGGGCATCACCTGATCGGGATGCTCCGTTTCCCAGTGTGCGATCGCGCGTGTCAACTGGTCGTACGCGTGGTCGTCGAGTGCGCTGTCGCCGCCCGTGTAGTACGCGGCCGCGGCCTTCTTCGCGTCCTCGACCGCCTGCGCGTACGCGGCGGCATCGGCAAGGACTGGAGTCGTTGTCATGGGCGTCATCGTGCCCGCTCGCACTGACAATCGAGCGGTGCGCGGGCTCCGGGCGGTGGAAGGCCCCCGAACACGAGCCACGGCAGATCATTGCCCCTGCAGCCGGTCTTTCCGGCCGGGAGGGTGGGCTCAGGAGGTGAAGGCGAGGATCTCGCGGACTGCTCGGCGCAGGCTCCCGAAGTGACGATGGACGCCTTCCACCGCGACGGGGGCGTTGACGCCCCATACGGTCATGCCGGCCCTCAGCCCGGACTGCACGCCGGAAGGGGCGTCCTCGATGACCAGACAGTCTTGCGGCTCGGCACCGAGTCGCGTCGCAGCCAGCAGATAGGGGACGGGCGATGGCTTGCCTTCGTCGACGGAGGCAGCATCGACAATGACGTCCGGGACCGGCAAGCCTGTCCGGGCAAAGCGTCCGCGCACCCGGTGCTCGTAGTTGGAGGTCACCAGCGCCCGAGCCCCCGGCGACAGGGAGCCCAGCAGCTCTGACGCGCCGTCGAAGGCCCTGTAGACGCCGGACCGGACGTCCTCGTCCTCCAGCTCGTGCAGCGCGGCCAGGCACTCCCGCGGGTCCTGGCCCGGAGCGACATGCGCGAAGGTCTCCATCGGTCTCGTTCGCAGCGCCACTCGGTAGACCTCATCGGGGTCCAGCCCGTATCGCTCCGCCCACGTCTGCCAGACCCGGCGCTGGTTGTCCACGGCATCGATCAACGTGCCGTCGACATCGAACAGCACATACTTCCTGGCGCCGGACTGAGCAGGTTCGCTGATCACATTTTGATCATGCCATCAGGTTCCGAGCGGGCGGGCGGCGGGACAAGCCCTGTGAGGGCATCGCGGAGCCGGTTCGCGGCGTGTATCACCGGCGGGAAGCCCACGGGCCGACACGCACCGGCACGAATGCGCCCTAGCCGGCCGGGCGGCCGAAGACCGGCCGGGCCCAGGCAGGCGGATCCGGCGGCGGCCCGGGGTCCCCCGCGAAGGCGACGGCAACGGGTCGGGGGTCCACCTGGGTCGGCGGACGGCTGCCCGCACCGGCACCAGCGCTGTCGGTGGCGCGCATGGCCGACACGAACTCCAGGCAGGAGTCGTAACGGTCGTCGGGAACCTTCGCCAGGGCCTTCGCCAGAACATCGTCGAGCGCCTGCGAGGCCCCCGGCCGCTTCTCGCTCAGAGGAGGCGGCTGGTCGTACTGGTGCGCCCACAGCAGCGCCATGTCCTCGTCCCGCTGGAAGGGCGGCCGGCCCGTGAGCATCTCGTAGACGACACAGGCCAGGCTGTAGAGGTCGCACCTGCCGTCCACCGGCCGGCCGGAGATCTGCTCCGGCGCCACGTAGTCGAGCGTGCCGACGAACTCGCCCACCGTGGTGAACCCGGTCAGCGACAGCGACTTCTTCGTCAGCCCGAAGTCCGTGAGATAGACATGCTCGGGATGCTCACTGTCGGTGCCCTTGGCGACCAGGATGTTGCCCGGCTTGACGTCCCGGTGCACCAGATCGTGCTCATGCGCCGCGTCCAGTGCCGATGCCACCTGGGCGGTGATACGGACCGCGGCCTGCACCGGCAGCGGACCGTCCCGGTCGAGCAGGGCCCGCAGGTCGAGCCCCGAGACGTAACGCATGGCGATGTACAGAACACCGTCCGTCTCACCGGCCTCGAAGATCGGCACGATGTGGGGGTGGTCGATCGCAGCGGCCACGCGGGACTCATGGGTGAACCGACGGCGGAAGGTGTCGTTGCGGGCGAGTTCCGGGGCGAGCAGCTTGAGTGCGACGGTGCGGTCGAGCCGAAGATCCTTCGCGCAGTAGACGACGGCCATCCCGCCGCGGCCGATCTCACGCTCCACCCGGTAGCCCGCGATCTGCGCCCCGATCAGGCCCGACGGCCGACCCCCGTACATGCTCACGTCACTCGACGCCGGGTCCATCACTCAGCACCACCCCTCAGCAGCTTCCACCGTTGGGCCGCCGACGAGACCCGGTTCGGACATCACCACCGGCGGCATCCCCATGCCCGAATTCTATCCAATTGCCCATATAACGCCCCCGTGAGAGCCATCGCGCCGAACGGCAAGAGCCCCTGAACACCGCCGCCTGGCCCCTACGGAGAGGGAGGCCCGTCCGCGCGGGCAGGTTCACCGCTCTGCGCGGAGCGGACCAGGTGCCTCCCTACTGATCGGCGGCCGCCGGGACCAGACCGTCGGCGATCAGCCCGGCGAGTACCGCCTCACCCAGGGACCGGACGGCGGACTGTGGCCGGACCATGACCGTGAACTCCTTGATCCGGCCGTCATCGTCGAGGTGCAGCAGGTCGATGCCGTGGATCTGCCTGCCGTTGACGGTGGCCCGGAAGAGCAGGACCGCGGAGGGGGCGGCGGTGCCGTCGGCGCTCGTCTCGGACGTGCCGGCGAAGTCGCCGACGTACCGGAAGTCCTCGAAGGTGCGCAGCAGGACCCCGAAGAGGCCGAGCACCATGGGCTTGCCCTCGAAGGGCTGGAACTTCACGGGGCTGTAGAGGCGGATGTCGTCGGTGAACAGGTCGCCCAGCGCCGCGAGGTCGCGGCTGTCGACGGCGGCGCGGAAGCGTTCTGCTGCGGTCATGACGTTCCCTTCCTACCCATACTCATGAATATGATTAGTCTTATTCATGAGTATCATGGGACTGCGTTCATGGACAGGGGCACCACGAAGGAGGCGATCCGATGGCCTTGCGGCACGCTGTTCTGGCGGCGCTGCTCGACGAGGAGTTGAGCGGATACCAGCTGGTCAAGGCATTCGACCTCGGGGTGGCGAACTTCTGGCACGCCCAGCCGCAGCAGCTGTACGCCGAGCTGACCCGGTTGGAGAAGGACCGACTGATCGTGGGCCGGGAGGTGGTGCAGGACACCCGGCCCAACAAGCGCATGTTCCAGGTCACCGGCGCCGGCCTCGCCGAGCTGGAGCACTTCACGGCCTCCGCCGCGAAGCCCTCCTTCATCCGCGACGACCTGGTGGTGATGGTCCAGGCCGCCGACCACGTCGACGCCGAGACGCTCATCGCGCAACTGACCGAGCGCGCGGCCTTCGCCCAGGCCAAGACCGAGCTGTTCGGCAAGCTGCTGCTCACGATGCGGGGCGACCGCTCCGAAGAGGAGTTCCTGCGCCATGGCGAGCGCATCGGTCCGTACCTGACGTGCCTGCGCGGCCTCGCCTTCGAGCAGGGCAACCGCGATTGGTGCCACCGTACGGTCGCTGTCCTCAAGGAGAGGCAGGGCCCGTGACCGGCACTGACCAGCCGCACTATCTGCGCTATGCAGCCCTCGGCGACAGCCAGACCGAAGGCGTCGGCGACGGCGACGACACCACCGGCCTGCGCGGGTGGGCCGACCGGCTCGCCGAGCATCTCGCGCGGCACAACCCCGGGATGGGGTACGCCAATCTGGCCGTACGAGGACGTCTGGCCCGACAAGTCCACGCCGAGCAGCTCGGTCCCGCCCTCGCCCTGCGCCCCGACCTGGCCACCGTGGTCGCCGGGGTCAACGACGTGCTCCGGCCACGATTCGACGCCGACGAAGTGGCGGGTCACCTGGAGGCGATGTTCGTCGCGCTCACGGCTCAGGGAGCCCGCGTCGCCACCCTCACCTTCCCGGACGTCGCGCGCATCACCCCGCTGGCCCGGCCGCTCGGCTCCCGTGTCACCGCCCTCAACGACCGTATCCGCTGCGCGGCCCGGCGCCACGGGGTCATCGTCGCCGAGACCAGCCATCACCCTGTGGTCACCGACTCCCGCCTGTGGAGCCCCGACCGGCTCCATGCCGGCCCCCTCGGCCACGCGCGAATCGCTGCCGCCGTCGCGCACGCTCTGGCACTGCCGGACAGCGACGACAGCTGGACCCACCCACTGCCCCCGCCCGAAAGCCCATCGCCCACCGGATGGAGAGCCACCTTCGCGGAACTACGCTGGGCTGCCGCCTTCCTCGGTCCCTGGCTGGGCAGACGCCTGCGTGGCCGCTCGACCGGCGACGGGCACACCGCAAAACGCCCGCAACTCCTTCCTGTACGAAGGAGCGCACCTGAAGACAACCCGAGCGGGGCTCGCACATGACCCAGCGCTGCCTCAACTCGTCCTGGCTGCATGCGTGGCGCCTGGAGGTGTCGGGGAGCGTCACCCGGCTGATGGAATGATTCGAGGAGACGCACGGATGCCCGGCCGGCGACAACTACGTGGTGCCGGCCGACCCCGGCACACGTGCCGCACTCGCCGTTCCGGCGAAGCACCGGCCGGAACCGGTGCCCCTGCTGTGGCTCTACTCCGTCGTCGACAGCGCGTCGCTTCCCGACATCGGCAACGGGTACTTCATCGGAAACTCCTTGCGTGGAAACCCGGGCCTTCAGGCCGGGGAGGAGACGCATCCTTGGCCCGGAGTCGCGAAGCGGCGGAGCTCGCTGTG
>NZ_JBSFHO010000048.1:0-45702 GCF_053597075.1 Streptomyces sp. NPDC001514 | reverse complement strand
GAACGGGGTTATCCAGGACGGCTCCGACGCCGTGATCACACCAGACACACCAAGATCATCTCACCCGGGACCAGCAGTTGCGGGACAGCGCTTAGAGCCGGGCGAAGGTTCGCTCGACCACCCATCGATAGGTTCCCAGGCCGGTTCCGTGCCGGGTCCCCGGCGGGCGATGGCCAGCACGATTCCCAGGGGTCGGACCTGGTCGCGGTAGATGTCGTGGTCGTAGCCGCGGTCAGCGAAGAGGGAGTCGGGCTTGCTGCCTGGGTGGCCGACGCGGCCCGGATGGGTGGGATCGCTTCCAGGAGGGGCATGAGCTGGGTGACGTCGTTGCAGACCTGCAGAAGATGCTCGCCAGCATCCCGGTGACCGACGAGGAACGCGCCGCGGCCGACGACGGCCAGGCCGCCCTCGATCAACTCCAGGAACGGCTCACCGATTTCCCCGCCTCTGCCGGGCCGGCCCGCGCCAGATCGGTGTCCCCACCCGCCGCGACGCTGCTGCCCGTCGTGGAAGTGAGTCAGCGGTCCGCAACGACGTGACAGGACCCGCGCCACTCGAACAGGTCCTCACCCCCGCAGGGGATAGCCAATCTGGGCAATGTCCTCTTCAAGGCCGGCAAGGTCGACATCGGGGTTCAGCGATGACACGACGCTCTGTGTGAGAGGTCGCAAGGCATAGACGTGACGCGCGGCCTCGAGGTCTACCGCCACCTCGTAGTACTTGTCGTCCTCCACCCCCTTCGGCAGGGCCTTGACGGCACCGCACTTCCACTCGGTGTCGGCCTGTTCGCGCCAGAAGCACACCGTCGCTCGCGGTGTCCGGTCGACCTCGCTGAAGGCGGACTCTGCGACCTGGGGAAGGAATGCTTCGGGCAGTCCGTCGAACAGTCCGGGCCACGGCGCCGGGGAGTCACCCGATGCGGGCTCATCGGCGACTCGTGATCGAAGCCGCGGGCATAGACACCCGCTGGTGAGAAGACGATCGAGTAGTTATTGCCGCAGCCGTCGCGCATGGAGGCCAACTCCTGCGTCGGCGACCACCGGGGTCGAACGCGTAGAACCGGGACTCCCGGTCCGGGCTCATGAGGGCATCCGCCATGGCCATGGCCGGGGAGCGATCCCGAACGATCGAGATCTCGGGCAGCCGGCGGATCACTTCATAGGCAGACACAGCCACATCCAAGCCGATCTCACTTGTTGAAGGAGAGGCGACCACCCTTAGCCACGCGGGCCGTTGTGCGTAACTCTGCCTGGCCTGACCTCAGGCGCCATCAGTGATCACCCTGAGTCCGCGAGACACCCGTCAACTTGACCCGGCTCTAAAGGGCCGGGCTTGGAGGTAGTGCCCAACTGGCTGCTGGGTGGGCTCCTCCGTCCAGACACCCCTATGGGGTGGCAGGGGCGCGTGACTCACGCCCCGCAGTCCACGCAGCCTCGCCCTTGCGGGCGATGTTGCGGGAAGCGTTCCGGTCTGCGTGGGCAACGACCCCGCAGTTCCGGCAGGTGAACAGGGCCTGGCTTGCCCGGTTCTTCTTGTCGATGTGGCCGCACTCGCTGCACTGCTGCGAGGTGTAGGCGGGATCGACGAAGACCACGGGCACGCCGGCCCGCTTGGCTTTGTAGACGATGAAGTCTCCGAGCTGGGCGAAGGCCCAGGAGTGGAGTGCGACCCGTTGGGGCTTGCGGAGCCGTACCCTCTGCCGGATTCCCTTGAGTTCTTCCAGGGAGATCCCGGCCGAGGTGCGTTCAGCCTCGGTCACGATCGTCTTGGCGATGATGTGGTTGGTGTTCTTGGCGTGCCGCTGCTCTTTGCAGGCACGGGCCTTGAGTCGTCGCTTGGCGGACTTGGTGCCCTTCTTCTGGAGCTTGCGCCGCAGGTCGAGCTGCCGCTTGCGGTGCCGGTTCAGGCCGCGCCCGCCGGCCTGGTAGCCGGTGGACGTTGTGGCGATGTTGACGATGCCGAGATCCACGCCGATGAAGCCGTCCGGCTCGTACTGCTCGGCCTCGGGCACGTCGCAGACGGCGATCAGGTAGAACACGCCGTCGCGCTCGATCAGGTCGGATTCGCCCTTGCGGTGCTGCTGGAGGGTCTTGAGTGCGTCCGGGGAACAGGCGAACCGGACGTTCTTGATGCGCCCGGCGGTCGTCCAGATCGACACCGTCTGCGCGTCGTACTGCCAGGAAAGGCACCGGTCGTCATACGGCTGTGCAGCCTCGGGCCGGAAGGTGACCGGCTTCATCTCGGCCTTGGTCCGGCGCTTGGAACCCGGCTTGCCGAGGTTCCCGGCCCGGATGTTGGCCTTGAGGGTGGTGTAGGCGTCACGGACCTTCTTAATGGTGTGCTGAGCAGCCTGCGACCCCAGTCCCCTCGCCCTGAGTTCGGCGTAGGTGTGCTTGCGCAGCTCGTACTCACGCGGCACGCCACGCTCGAACGCCACCGCCGACACCCAGTTCGCTGCCTCGTTGACCGAGTGCAGGGTCGCCGAGAGCGCGGCGGCCTGGTCGGCCTCCGGTATCAGCTTCACCTGCGTCACGATCTTCACAGGCGTGATCATACCATCACTCTATGTCACCTCGATGGGAGTCAAACCCCGATATCCGCAGGGGCCGTACGGTCGTCTACACCCTGCATGCGCACTTGGTCTTCACCCCCAAGTACCGGCGCGGACCATTCATGCACGACATCCTCAACCGCTGCGAAGAGATCATGCGCGCCGTCTGCGAAGACTTCGGCGCGGAGCTGCGGGAGTTCAACGGTGAGACCGATCACGTCCATCTGCTCGTGCACTACCCGCCGAAGGTCGCTTTGTCCCGGCTGGTAGGCAGCCTCAAGGGCGTCTCCGCCCGCAGGCTCCGCCAGGAGTTCCCCGCACACATCCGCAAGTACCTGTGGGGCGAACACTTCTGGTCCCCGTCCTACTTCGCTGCCTCCTGCGGCGGCGCACCCCTCGCCGTCATCAAGGAGTACATCGAGAACCAGAAGCGTCCTGGTTAAGAGGTCGTTTTCTCCCGGTGTTTCATCCCGGAATCTGCAGTTGATGCGGCTTTGCGGGGTCGCGCCAGGAGATGGTGGTCTCGCCAGTGAGGCGGCGGGTCATGAGGTCGGTCATGGCCAGGTGGATCATGGCTTCGGAGCGGGCGGGCAGGGTCTCGTAGTCGCGGGCCAAGCGGCGGTGGAGCATCAGCCACCGTAGGTCCGCTCGACGGTCCAGCGTTTCGGGATCGGGGTGAATCCCCTGGTCCCCGGGGTGCGTTCGACGATTTGCAGGTCGATGCCGAGGGTGGCTGCGTGCTCGACGAAGTGTTTGCGGTAGCCGCCGTCGACCCACTCCTTGCGGATGGTGGGGTGAGTGGCGGCCACCTGGTCGAGCAGGTGGGTGCCGGCCACGGAGTCCTGGACACTGGCCGCGGTGACCAGCACCGCCAGGAGGAGACCGAGCGTGTCGGTGACGATGCTGCGTTTCCTGCCCACGATCTTCTTGGCCGCGTCCGTGCCCTGACTCGTGGCGGGGACGCTGGTGGAGGTCTTCACGCTCTGCGCGTCGATAACGCAGGCCGACGGTTTGGCGTTCCGGCCCTCCTTTTGCCGCACCAACTCCCGTAGCAAGCCGTTGAGCTGGGCGAACACGCCGTCTTGCTGCCACTTGGCGAAGTAGCCGTAGACGGTTTCCCAGGGCGGGAAGTCGTGCGGCAGGTAGCGCCACTGCACTCCGGTGCGGTCCACATAGAGGATCGCGTTCATGATCTCGCGCAGTTCGTGCTCGGGTGGCCGGCCGATGTCCAGGGCATGCCGCCGTCGCTCGGCCCGCCAGGCCGTCAGGACCGGGTCGACCAGCTCCCAGCGGGCATCGGATAGATCACTCGGATACGCACGACGTTCAGCCATGACCTGGACATACCGCCCCAGTCGGAGTGCGCCCAGGCGCGCAGCATCGCCCCCGGAAGCGCGGGCACAGATCGGGCGTCCCGGAATGAGACAGGCGCAAGCCGCCACCTGTCGCAGCTGCCACACCGCTGGACCCATGGGAGCCGATCGACCCGACAGCCTCTTCAGCACCACACCATCGCGGGAAAAGAATAGGGCGATAGCGGTACACCACAGGTGAAAACGACCTCTAAGGACAACAGTGCAGACCCGCGGTCCAGCACGGGTCAGGGCAATCGAGAGAAGCGCTTCCTCCCGGGCGTGAACGCCCGGGGTTCCGCGCTAGAGCGTGCTGAAAGCCCCCTGCCACCCGTCTCGGACAGGCCCTAGCTGCACCGCGTCAGGTCCGGCGGGCTTCCCTCTTGGAACGTGTGCAGTTCCAGCGACTCGGAGACCGTCCGGGTTCCCCGCCGCACCTGCACGGTCACCGAGCCGAGCGTGAGGTCGAGGAACTTGAGGGCGTGGACCGTACGTCGCCCGCCCGCCATCACGCCGACTTCCTTTACGTCAACCGGTTCCCCGTTGCACGTGACGGACTCCACCGTCTGGTGCTCCGCGCCGAAGACGACGTTCCAGCCCGTGGCCATCATCCGTACCAGCGGCACGAGCCGGGGGTCCTTCCCCACCGGGGGTGAGTTCGGATGAGTGGCGCAGGCAACGGTCGACGACCCGGTCGTATTCGCGGCACCGTGGCAGAACCGCTTGTCCGCCGTCTCCCAGATGAAAAGGGCACTGCTCGTCGACTTGTCGACCAGCAACAGCCCGGGAGGGGCTGGTGTATTGGCCCCGGTCGCGCCGGCCAGTACCCGTTCCCGGGCCGCAGCGACGGCATCGACAACGCTCGGTGAACCGTCCGGCGAGTCGTGCGGGCCCGTTCCCGGCTTCGCCGAGGATTTCACGGGAGCCGCCGGCTGCTGTTGCCCCGGCCTCTCACTGCCTGCACACGAGGCCACCGAGAGGACAACCGCTCCCGCGACCAGACGCGTGATCACCCTTCGCACCGTTCCCCGTTCCCCCACGTCCGCGCTCTCACCGACCGCTCGACGATCTCACCGAAGCGCGGCGCGCGCAGCGGCAACGACGCAACAATCCGGGCTCGGTACGCGTCATGTGCAGGAGAGTGCCGCTACTGTCGCCCTCGGTGCGGTGTCTCGACCGCGGTCTGAACGTACGCATGACGAGACCTCCCGGTGAGCACCGGGAGGGGCTTGTGCGTGGGCGGGGCGGGGGCTATCGGGAGTGCCGGAACCTGCTGCGGTATTCCGTCGGTGTGGTGTTCAGTTTCCGGCGGAATGCGCGGATCAGGGTGTCGGGTGTGTTGAAGCCGCATGCCGATGCGACACGTTCCAGGGTGTCGTCGGTGGATTCGAGCTGGTTCCGTGCCACTTCGACGCGGGCCGATTCGATGTAGGCGGCGGGGGTCATGCCGAGTTCGGTCTTGAAGATGCGGGTGAGCTGCCGTTCGCTGACGTGGGCGTGCTCGGCGAGATCGGTGACGGTGAGGCGGTCGGCGATGTGCTGCGTGATGTAGTGGCGGATGTCGTCCATGCGGCGGGTGGTCGAGACGGGTTCGATGGGGACGCTGAACTGGCTCTGTCCGCTGGGGCGTTTGAGGTACATGACGAGCTGCCGGGCGACGCGCAGTGCGACGGCCTCGCCGAAGTCTTCGGCGACGAGAGCGAGTGACAGGTCGAGGCAGGCGGTGATGCCGGCTCCGGTCCACACGTTGTGGTCGCGGATGAAGATGGGGTCGGCGTCGACGTCGACCGCCGGGTGGTCGGCGGCGAGCTGCTGTGCGGTGGACCAGTGGGTGGTGGCGCGCTTGCCGTCGAGCAGCCCGGCGGCTGCCAGGATGTGCGCCCCCACGCACACGGACGCGACGCGCTTGGCCCTGCCTGCCAGGTCCTTCACCCAGTGGACCACGGTGGGGTCGGTGATGGCGTGGACGCGGCGGTTGGCGTCGACCTCGACCGAGCCGGGGACGATGAGGGTGTCGATGCTGCGTGTGGATGCTTCCTGGAAGGTGGTGTCGGGGAGGATGCGCACCCCGGCAGAGGTGGTGACGGGATGCATGGTTTCGGCGGCCAGAACCACGTGGTAGCTCTCTGCGTTGCCGGTCTCCCGTTGCAGCAGGGCGAACACCTCCGGGGGGCCGGTGACGTCGAGGAGGTCGACGCCGTCGAAGAGGAGCACGACGATGAACCGGTTGAGGCTGCTCAAAGGGGGTGTCCGTCCGGTCGGGGGCGGTGACACGACACCAACCAGGTGTCTGTATCTGCAAGTTACCTGACATTGCCGCCATGCGGGGTGGGTTCGTAGCGTGGGCGGTGCGCCATCACACGGTGGCCCTGACCTTTTGATACGTGACCCGAGAAGGTGCAGCATGCCTACGACAACCCTGCGGGAACTCAACGGATTCGACCAGACCCCGGCGTCGCTGGCCGGTGCGACGCTGATCCTGGTCGACTACCAGAACACCTACACCCGCGGTGTGATGGAACTGGAGGGGTGGCAGCCCGCGCTCGAGGCTGGTGCCGCGCTGCTGACCCGAGCCAGGCAGGCGGGTGCGAAGGTCGTCCACGTCGTCAACGACGGCGGCGAGGGCACCCCGTACGACATCCGTGCCGAGATCGGCCAGATCCACCCCGGCGTGGCGCCCGTCGAGGGCGAGCCGGTGGTCGTGAAGACCACGCCCAACGCGTTCCACGAGACGAACCTGGGTGAGCTGGTGGATGGTTTCGGGAACAAGGACGTCATCATCGCTGGGTTCATGACCCACATGTGCGTGCAGTACACGGCGTCCGGCGCGTTCCTGCGCGGCAACCGGCCGACGGTGGTGGCGGATGCGTCGGCTACGCGTTCCCTGCGGGCGGCGGGTGTCGAGGTGCCTGCGGCGCAGGTTCACGAGGGTGCGCTGGCGACGATCGAGGACCTGTACGGCGTGGTCGCCCCGTCCGCTGCGGCGCTGGGCTGATCAAAGGACGAGCAGAAGACGCTCGCCTCACCCGTGCGTGGAGCACACGCCCCCGGCCCGGCCCGCTTCGGTCAAGCAGACCGGGGCCCGCACACACCGGCCGGAGCGCAGCAGAACGCTGCCCGCGCCGCAGCCATGGCACGCAAGGCGGCAGCCGAAGCAGTTCGTCGTGCGACTGCGTCGAGTGCGGGGCCATCGGTCGTCTTCACCACTCGGGCTCTGTCCGAAGTGCGCCGCACCGCGCCAGCTCCGCTCGCTCCTCACCGGCCGGACGGCCTCATGCGTCCGGAGCTCGAGCCCATCGTCACGGCCCTGGCCTCCAGCAGCCCCGCGTCCCTCCTCACCCGGCTGCGGCACCGGGGGCCTCGCCTTGTCCTCACGGCGCTGGCAGCTGAAACCGGACCCGTCACCCACGAAGTACTTGACCGACTGCCGCAGCCCCAGTCGGTTCGCTACCTCCGCGCCGCGCTGGTCTCGACCGGGGTGCTGCCCGAACGAGACGAACTGCTGATCCGGTTTGAGCAGTGGATCAACCGCGTCGTGGAGGAGGTCCAGGACCCAGCCGAACGCCAGGTCGTCAAAGCCTTCACCGCGTGGTTCTACCTGCGCCGGCTTCGACGACGCTCTCCACGGCGTCGCCCGACCACCACCAGTCTCTACAGCTGCATGAGGTTCGAGATCCGGGCGGCCATCCGTCTGCTCGCATGGCTTCGCCAACGTGGAGCCACCCTGGCCACCTGCACGCAGAGCGACATCGACCAGTGGCTGAGTTCCCAGGAGTCCGGCAAATACACCATCCGGAACTTCGTGGTTTGGGCCGTGAGGCGCGGACACGCCCGCAACATCACAGCGCCCACCCACACCAGCTCGCGCGGCCAGGAAATGCTCGGTGAAGTCGACCAGCGATGGGACCTGAGCCGCCGCCTTCTGCACGACACCACGATCGCCACAACCGACCGAGTTGCTGGATGCCTCGTTCTTCTCTACGGGCAGCCCCGCACCCGTATCGTGGCCCTGACCACCTCGCACGTCACGAAGACTCACGACGGAGTCCAGCTACGGCTTGGGCCGAAGCCACTTGAAATGCCAGAGCCCCTGGCTGGCCTCGTCCTCAAGCTCGTTCGCACTCGGCAGGGGCATGCCGTGGTGGGCCACACGGACAGAACTCCCTGGCTGTTTCCCGGCGCACTCCCCGGCCGCCCTATGAACGGCGTCTCCCTCACGGCTCGGTTGAACCGCATGGGGATCAAGGCCCGAGCCGGACGCAACACCGCACTCATGGAGCTCGCTGGCGAACTCCCGGCTGTCGTCCTGAGCGACCTTCTCGGCATCCACATCAGCACCGCCACGCTCTGGTCCCAAGAGTCGGGCAACACCCGACCGGGATACGCAGCAGAGGTGGCACAGAGGGAACTCGGCAAGAACTGATGGGCAGGGTTACCAGTACACCCCTGGAAAGTGATGTCACACCCATCATGACAGGTCAGAGGGTGTTTTCGTAGGAGGAACGGCACAGGTGACCAGCCTTGCTCGGCCCCCTCCGGGGCACCCAGAATCTCCGTTATGAATCACTCGGGGAAAGCCGATCAGGACGACATCGTGCGAGCGCGGAATGTGCTGCTTGCGTCGGGACGTCGCACGCCGCGCGAGGAAGTCGACGCCTACCGGGTGCTCGCTCAGGTCAGCCCCGCCTCGTACCTGCCGCTCTTGGCCAGGGCGCTGCAACGTCTGAGCTACGACAGCGGCTCCGGCAAGAAGCATGCGGCCTGTCTCGCGCTGTGCGAGGAGGCGGTGGCCGCGGCGCGGTCCATCGATCCGGCCGAACCTGCCCGTGCGGATGTTCTGTACGAGGCCCTCAACACGTGCCAGAGAGAGCTGTACAGCCTGGGTCGACGCGCCGAAGGACTCGCCATGCGTGCCGAGATGCTCGCCATTGGCCGTGCACAGGCCGAACTGTCCGGAGACCCCGTGGTCAAAGGGCTGCATGAGTGGGCTGCCGGACTCTGCGAGGAAGGCCGGTATGCCGAGGCTGCAGATGCCATGACCGAGTTGGTCGCAGCGATCCTGCCCGACGGGCCCCGCAGTGGGGCTCTCGCCTGGTCACTCCTGGAGTGGATCGCCGCTCTCCATGACGCCGGCCGGTCCGGCAAAGCACTCGCCGCATTCGAGACACTCGTCAGCATGGAAGCGGCCGAAGCCGCGAACGACCGCGGGCCGATGGCCTGCCATCTCTACTCGCTCATCGGGTACGCACAGATGCTCGACACCCACGGCCGAGACGAGCAGGCGGCCCTCGCGCGGCAAGAGGCACTCGCCTTGCTGAAGGAGTTGGCCGATACCAGTGAGCGGAAGTCCTGGAGTGGCTATCAGGCGTCGTATTGGGCGGTGCTGCTGACCTTCTCCGGCGCCGAAAGCGATCGGCCTGCGTCCGATGAACCGCGTCCGCCTTCGGGTGCGGCGCCCATGCAGTGGTCGCCCGATGTCAAGCAGCGCTACTTCGACAGCCGTCATGCCCTTCGCGAAGAGGTGGACACCCTTGCTCCGCGAGCCACCGAAGATCCGGACCAGCACCTGGCCGAACTGGTCCGCCTGCATCGCGTCCTCACCATCCGCTCCGCTGTCTACTGGGAGAACCGCACCCATCTGTTCGCGGAGCAAGTGCACTCCCTGTTCGACGAGGGAGTGAGCCTGGCCCGCCGACTGTCTCAGCACGACCCGGCAGAGGGAGCGCGAACACTGGCCAGGAGCCTGATCGACCGATCGACCTTCCACACCGCCGCCCGCGAGTTCAGGCCCGCCCTCGATGACTTCCGCCAAGCCCTGAGCTACCTGGGGGAGGCCAACTAGCCCGAGCCGACCAACGTCCGCCCCAGGACTCGTGCACACAAGCAGCTCGCGTCAGATCAGGAAGTTCGGCCATTCCGCAACTTCCAATAGCCCGGGTTACCAGTATCAGCCTTGTGCGTGAGCACGACGCGATCGGGCACGAGCGGCTGAACACAGCGGGGACCTGCGCCCCAAGGCCAAGCCCGACCCCGACCAGGAAGGCGCATTCCTCCCGAACGGTCCTGCCGCGAAGGCCGGACCGAACCGCAGTATTCTCGACGCATTGGGGCACTGCGAACGCAGACCACGTCGGCGCAATGAACATCCTCAGCAGGGCCGGGCTGGTCCTCTGCGACGCTCTTAGCCAGCGACGCAGACGCCTCACGGACCCAAGCCGTCAAGGGGCGGGCTGAGATGCCCTGTGTAGCTTTGCTGCCTGTTCGATTACGGGTTCAAGGGGAGTTTCAGTGGACGTGGTGCGCGTCATGGAGTCGCTGGCCGAGCAGGGGGTCACAGTCCTGTTCAAGGCTGATGCCGAGCGCATGCGTGAGGGCACGAAGCCGTGGACGTTCGTTGCGAGCGGAGCCCCGTTCCACGAGGACCTCCTGGTGCGCACGGACGCCGTCTCTGTGGAGGCCTGCCTGGACGTCTGCTTGCCCCGGCTGCGCGAGTTCGGCCTGGTCATCCCCGAGTAAGGGCAAGCCCGTCATCGCCCGCCGTTGCACCGAGCACGGCTCTGGTCTGGGGAGCAAGCGGTGGGTGGTTGAGCAGACCATCGCGCTGCTGCACTGGTCAGCCGCCTGCGCATCCGTTGGGAGATCCGAGACGACATCCACGAGGCGTCTCTCTAGCTCGCCTCCTCGCTCATCAGCTGGCGCCGCGTGCAGACTGGAGCTCGGCCAGCGGCCCGCTATTCGGCCTGGTCAAGCCGTTGCAGCACCTCATCGACGGCGAAGCTCCATCCCACCAGACGTGGCCCGGACCAGTTGATACCGACGAGCAGACCGTCCCGGTCCGCGCAGGGCAGTTCCCTGTCACGCCAAGCGTCCAAGGGCATCGACTCCACCCGCAGCCCCGGTCCCCAGATGTCCACCGCGCGAGCTGCGCGAGTGGCAGACGACCAGAAGGGCAGGCTGCGCCTACCGTCCGCACCCAGAGGGGCGGGGCTACCTCCGTCGTCCCGGACGAACCAGACCGTCCCTTTCTCACGGACATCTCGAAAGAAGGCTGCCGCCTGTGCACCGCTCTGACTCATGGCAGACAGAGCGTAGCGTGGCCCATCCTCATTCCGGTCGGGGGCTCTTATGCGCCGGTCGCCTCAAGCCCTTCCGGCGAGGGCGGGAAGGCCAGTGCTTCGTCGTAGCGATGATCGTGCTGCAGGCAGTGATAGAGCTGCCCGACCATGCGGTTGAACAGGTGGCGCAGGGCTGAGGCGTGCCAGTCACCGTGCTTGTCTCGTCGTCGCCGGTAGTGGACCTTGGCGCCAGGCGACGCGGTCAGCGCGGCGAAGGTCCAGAGGTAGCCGGCGTGGTTGAGTCGGTCGTTCTTCACCCGGCGTCGGGTGATGCTGGACTTCTTGCCGGAAGCTCGGGTGATTGGCGAGGAGCCGGCATAGGCCTTCAGGCCCCGGGCGTCGGCGAATCGCGTGTGGTCGTCGCCGATCTCGGCCAGCACCCGGGCGCCGAGCTGGACGCCGAGTCGCTGAGGAGGATGTCAGCGTCCGGGTGCTGAGGGAATGCTTCCTCCACCGCCTTCGCCAGGTCGTCGGCGGCGGTGCATGAGGCCTCCAGCTGCCCCAGAAGGGCCAGCATCTGCTTGCCGAGTGCCTCCTCGACCAGCGGCAGCTGCCGGGCCCAGTCGACGCGCAAGGCTTCCCGGAGCCGCTCAGTATCGGCCTCGATGCCACGCTTACGACCAGCGCGCTTGAGGGCAGCACTGATCTGCGTACGAGTCAGTCGCGCCGCCCTGGCGGGAAGGCATCAAGACCGGACCAACAAAGGCATTCCGCCCGGCAGCCACGAACGTCAACACCCTTCGCCTATGGCGGTGGCCACGAGGACGCCGGGCGCCACCGGTCTAACCAGAGACCTCAAGGCCAGCCCCGCAATAGGCATCCGCCCGGCATCCACGAGACCCCACCACGATGAGCGCAAGGCCCGCCCGCACGCTCTAACCAGAGGCTTCACAAGCCCAGCTCGAAGAAGGCGTAACGGACCTCACTACTCGAACACCCCGGTGATCCCACCCGGAGCCACCGGAGTGCTTAGCAAGGAATTGGGAAGCCCGCCGCTTCAGCGGCGGGTGGAGTCACGAAGTTCATTCTCACCTCGTACGCGAAAGATTCGGACTTCCCGGACAGTGAGACGGATGTCTCGTTCGTGGGTGCGGAGTTCCTCGCCGACCTGTTGGGGGTTCCGGAGGCCGGTCTCGTCGATACCTACCCTCCTCCGTCAGGCTTCCGGCCCGAGCGCGCGCTCGGGCCGGAAGCCATCTTCATCTGCAGCTCTGGTGGGTGCGGCGTGGTCTGCCGTTGACGCGGAAGGAACGCTAGGGCATCTCCCTGGTTGGGCAGGTCACCACATTGCCTGACCAGCGGAGATGCCCAGTGGCGTCCGGCGGGGCGGACCGGCGGTACTGCCAGGAGGGTTGTTGCCGCTTGCGTCGGATGGGGAGCTGGGATCCTGGGTGCCGGGCTTGCAGCTGCCGCAACGGCAACTTCTACCGTCTTTCCACCAGGGCCGGAGAGACCGGCCCGGTGAAACAGTCGTGAGGGAGGCGGCGATGGCCTGGCCGATCGCAGAGGTCGCCCGGATGTCGGGCGTGACGGCCCGGACGCTGCGGCACTACGACGAGATCGGCCTGCTGCCGCCTGCCCGGATCGGCCCGGGCGGCCACCGCTACTACGAGGAGCGCCAGTTGCTGCGGCTGCAGCAGATCCTCGTGCTGCGAGCGCTGAGCCTGGGTCTGTCCGAGATCGGTCGGATCCTGGCCGCGCAGGTCGACGAGCTGGAGGCCCTGCGCGGCCACCACCGCCGGCTGCTCGCCGAGCGCGACCGGCTTGACGCCCTGGCCGGCACCGTCGCCCGCACGATCACCGAACTGGATCAGTCCAGGAAGGACGGCAGACCCATGACCAGCATCAACCGGCCCGAGAACCTGTTCGAGGGAGTCCGGCCCGCCCAGTACGGGGAGAGTCTGCGCGACTTCCCGGAGCTGGCCGGGGAGGTCGAGCGGCGCACCTCGACGATGAGCGAGGCCGAGATCGAGGCCGGGCACCGCGAGCGCACGGCGCAGATGATCCGGCTGGCCGAGCTGCTGGCCGCCGGTATGCCCGCCGACGCCGGCCCGGTACAGGCCGAGGTCTATGCCCAGTACCGGCCGCTGGCCGAGCTGCGGGCGGTCTCCGCCGAGGAGTATCGCGCGATCGGGCGTTCCTGTGTGGACAACGAGCAGTGGCGCGCGGCGTACGAGGCGATCGCGCCGGGCCTGGCCGCGTACCAGCGGGACGCCATCGAGGCGTACGCCACGACCCGGTTGAGCTGAGCCGCACCGGGCCGCCGCCAGGGGATCGGGCCGCGGCGGCCCCTTTGCTCCTGCGGCTTCGTCGTGCTGCCACGCAGGTGGGTCGTTGAGCGGAGTCCGGCGTGGAGCATGCACGCCCGTCGGCATGCATGCGACGACGAAACAGCTCGTCCAGCACTCCGAGCGCTCATCACCTGGGCCGCCATCACTCTGATGACGCGCCGTCCCACCCGGGGCGAGAGCCTGACCCGCCTGTCCGTCATCCCCACCCGGGCTCACGCAAGCCGCCTGACCACGTCGGCCTCCGGGCGATCGAGCGTGCGGCTGGGGTGGTCACGTTTCGTACGCGGTCCTGCTCCGGGTCGGCGAGATCCCAGGGTGGGCCGGGGTGCAACTGCCGTGCACCACCTGGGGCCAGGCCGAGGCAGGCAGGGCCACCACTCGCGGCAAGCTGGTCCCCGGCGACCTGGTGCTCAGCTACGGCGGAGGCCACGTCCAGCTCTACATCGGTAACGGCAAGGTCGTCCACGCGCCCCGCCCCGGCAGCACCGTCACCATCGCACCGCTACCACCCGCCTCACAGGTCGTCGACTACCGCCACATCACCGCATAGGACCAACCGATGCCCGGATCACACACAGTCGTTGGTCACGTCCCAGCAGGTCTCCTCCGGGAAGGGATCGCCACCGCCATCCGAAGGCGGTGTGCTCGTCGAAGGCGGCGGTTCGTAGGGAGGTGGCGGTGGTTCGTAGGGGTCCGGTTGCGGTGTCCACGAGCTCCGTCCCGGCTCCGGCTCCCGGGGGACGGTCGTCTTCTTGGACGGGACGGGCGGCGAGACCACGCGCGTTCCGCCCGGCGCAGGCTTGCCCTTGATGGGCCTGGTGGCAGCATCGCTGGAAGTCGCACCGTCCGTGGGAGAGCTCGGCGTGCTCGACGGGGAGACCGTGGCCGCCGGAGCGCCCGACCGGCTCTCTTGCGGCTCGCCAGGATCGTTGTCCGGACGCAGAATCCCTGTGACCGTGGCTGTAAGAAGCACAATCACGACAGCGGCCGTGATGACCACGCCCGGTCGCCGAAGACCACGCAGGGCCGCCCTCGGCCCCGCCGGGGCGGGGTTCGCTGCCGGCGGCGCAACGGAGGAGCCCTCCTGCACCAAGTCCGCGGCCGGGGACCCCGTGTCGGCGTCAGCCACCGGCTCAGCGACCGGCAAGCCATCAAACCCGAGCGGATGCGGCACGCCCTCCTGAGCCTCCGTACGAGCAACGGGCTTCTCGCATGCGCCTACCGCTCCCGAGGTGTCCGTATCAGCAGCCTTGCCGTGGCAGTCGGCACCGTCCTGGGAGCCTTCCTCCGACCCACTGTGCGAGTCCGGGTCTCCCGCTGCAGGCACGAGATCACAGGAGTGCTGCTCGAGCTCCACAGCCAGGCGCTTGCGGACTCCCACCCAGGCCCCGACCGTGGCCTCGTCACCGCCGCAGGCCCGGACAAAGGCAACCAGCAACTCCTCCCGGGGCAGCTCCTGCCTGCTCAGCGCGCCGGAGAGGGTGGCACGCGGCAGCACGTCCCCCACCGCCCCCGCCCGGCGTTCCAACTCGCGATAACTCACATCCGCCCATCGGCGTAACTGGCGCATCACCGCCACGAACTGCGCAGAGTCCTTGACGTCATGCGGCCGCGGCATCCCCCCGTGCACCACGGTCCCCCACATCCTTTGTCGGAGCTCGGTCATCCTCCCGCAGCTTAGTACTGCAACCGCATGTGGGGGTCGTGGCCTCGGCGTTGGTAATGGCAGCGGCTGGCTCGGGCTTGGCTGCGGCGTCGGAAGTGTGACCAGTGCAGACGGTGCTCGTTGGCATGGCAACGGGGCGTGACGGCGATGTGCCCGATCATCCGGCGGATCTCCGGGACGCTGAGGGTTATGAGGTCATGCTCGTCCTCTCGACCGCCCCTTTTGCGGCTTCTGTGGCACGGACGGCCGTGAGGTAGGCAAGGACGGCCATGGTCAGGGTGATGTGCCGGTACCAGGCCCGGTAGAGCCGCACCTGGTAGTGATCGAGTCCGCACTCGCCCTTCGCGGTCTGGAAGCACTCCTCTACCTGCCAGCGTGCGCCGGCGGTCTTGACCAGGTCTTTCAGCCGGGATCCGGCTGGGCCGTAGCAGACGTAGTAGGCGATCTCGGTCGGGTCCGAGAGGCTTCGGCGGGCGAGTACCCAGTGCCCGTACCCGCCCTCCCAGGACGGCCGGATCGCGACACGGGCCCAGTGGTAGATCCGCAAGCCGTGGGCGCCGGCCCCTGCCGAGATCCGCTTCCATGCCTGCTTGGGCAGCGCCGCGATCAACTCATCGACCCGCACGTCGCGGCCGACGGTGGTCACAACGGTGTCGTTGACCTTCGTGGCCAGCCCATACGCTGCCCGCGTTCCTCCAGCCACATGCGGAAGTGTTTGACCTGCCCGTAGGCCTCGTCCGCGGTGACCCAGGCGAACGGGACACGGGCATCGATGGCGCGTTGCAGCATCCACGTGAGGTGCTCGATCTTCGTGGCGAACGGCACCGTGTCGTCGATCCCGGCCGCCCGGCAGCGGTCGCGGTCGTCCGTCCAGGACTTCGGGACATACAGTTCCCGGTCGATCAGCGCCCGCCCCTTGGCGGAGGCGTAGGCGAGGAAGGTGCCGATCTGGCAGTTCTCGGTGCGGCCGGCGGTGCCGGAGTACTGCCGCTGCACACCGGCCGACTTCACACCCTTCTTGAGGAAGCCGGTGTCATCCCCGATGAGCACGCCATCCTTGGCGCCGATGGTCTGCACGACGAAGTCCCGGACATCGTCCCGGACCGCGTTCTCGTCCCACTCGGAGTGGTTGAGCAGGCGTTGCACACCGTCCGGGCGGAGCTGGCCGACCTGCTCGGCCAGTGTCCAACCGTTCTTCTTCTCCAGCGGCGCAAGCAGGCCCGTCATGTAGTCCAGAGCCCGATCGCGCGGCTCTGACCTGCTAAAACGTCCCGCAAACCGGGCATGCAACCCTGCTATGCCCTCGGACCACGATGCGACCCGCTCAACCGTCAGCGACTGATCACACAGTCACACCAACGACCAACAACGCCAACAGTCACGCCACATGCGGTTGCAGTACTAGCCCGGTCGCATGAGAACCTGAAGGCCAAGCGAGTCTGCCAGTTCCTGCGCTCCCGCGATCTGCTCGCCGAAGACCCGGCCCGGCACCGCGACCGGCACCTGGAGTGGATCGAGGCCGCGATCGACGCCCTCCCGGCTCCCGTCGGCGGAGAAGTACGGACGTGGGTGACCGTGCTACGCGGCCAGGGCCGACGCGAACACCAGCCTCGCGGCTACGAATACATCCGCCGTTACCTCGCTGCCCTCCAGCCCGTCCTGACCGGCTGGACGGCCGACGGCATGACCACCCTGCGCCAGATTACCCCCGGCGACATCGAAACTGCTGTCGCCGACCGGCACGGCGCCCCGGGACGTCACCTTGCCGTCTGCCTGCGCAGCTTGTTCCGGGCCCTGCGGCAGGAGCGGATCGTCTTCCGAGATCCCACGCGGGACCTGGTCGTCGGCGGTGTCGGCGGCCTGCCGAAGTCGGCGCCCTCCGATGTGCTCGCCGGGCTGCTGGCCCAGGTGAAAACCGCATTTGGCTGCCTCGTGATCGCCCTGGTGGCAGTCCACGCGTTGCCCGGGCACGAGGTCCGTACCCTGCTCACCGAGGACCTCGACCTGTCCCGCGGCACGCTTCAGGTCCGCCGAGGGCCACTGCGGCACACCATGTATCTGGAGGAGTTCACCCACCAGCTCGCCGCCGACTGGCTGACCCACCGGCACCGCCGCTGGCCTGCATCGACCAACCCGCATCTGCTGGTCAGCCAGCGCTCGGCCCTCGATCAGGAGCGACCACCGGTGTCGATCGAAACCGTGCGTATGGTCTTCCCGAAGGGCGTGACGATGGACGGACTGCGTCAGGACCGCATCTTGGACGAGGCGTTCGACAAGGCCGATCCGCTGCACTGATGCGGCTATTCGGCTTCACCGCGCAGACGGCCATGCGCTACATCAAAGCCGCCCACCCCGAGCGCACAGCCAAGCTGCCGCGATGACGGCGGCCGAGGCGAAGGCCACGAGCGACTGCAGCTGCCAGAGCTGTCGGCGTCCACGTGAACGTCCCCACCCACGTACGGATGGCAAGGGGCAGTTGTTGCTGCGGTGAGACCTGCTGCTCGGCACTCTGCTGCTTGGTCGGTGTAAGACCACGGAGGGGAGCCGGTGGTCCTGGACCCGCATCGATGTCTGGAACTGCGGCGTTTCCGGGGCCTGCTGGAGTCCGGGGCAATGAGTCTGTCAACGATCCGAGACTATGAAGAGTAGCTGTGCGCGCGTCGCGATTGTCTTACGGTGAACTCCTAGCGTCATAGGAAAGATTTGGGGGCACAGAATGCCGCAGGAGCCTTGGGCGGAGCTCGGGGAGACGGTCGGCGCGATCCGCGCTCAGTTGCAGCAGGCAATGGACGAGGGCGCCGGGCAGACCCTGAAGTTCCGTACGGGACCGGTGGAGTTGGAGTTCTCCATCGCGGTCCGCAAAGAAGGCGAGGCCAAGACGAAGGTCTTCGTGCTGCCATGGTCCGCCGAGGCCCGCGGAACGGCCAGCACGGACACGGTGCATCGCATCAAATTCACCCTGCAGCCCCTCGACGAAGCGGGCGCGGACGCGCGCATCCACGGCCAGGCACCACAGCGGCCGTCCTGAGATACCGGCCCAAGGACCCGGAGGTGGGGGGATGGACCAGGCGCGGGTCATTGAGGTGTGGGTTCCCTCCGCGGGACGGGTGGGCAGCGGGTATCTGCTTGCCGAGCGTCTGGTGCTGACCTCCTATCACGTGGTGCAGGGCCTACCGGCAGGCGGCCGGGTTGAGGTTCGACCCCTGGAGGTCCCACAGCGCACTCCCTGGCTGGCGGCGAGTCTCTGCTGGCCGCAGGATGCGGTGGACCTGGACGCCGCACCCGAACAGGACGCCGCCCTCCTCGTGATCGACGACCCGCCTGGTGGGGTCAGCCCGCTCGTCGGGGCGGTTCGCTTCGGCCAGATCACCGGGCCGGACCGCGTGTCCTGCACGGGGTTGGGCTTCCCAGACGCGGAGGCGCGTCCTGGCAGTCGGCGCGACACCATGCCCGTGCGCGGCCACGTCGATGCCCTGCAGGGGCGTAGGTCCGGGATGCTGACTGTGCATGTCGACGAGGGCATTGTGCCCCGCCGCCTGGCCGGCGGTTCGGGCTGGGCGGGGAGTTCGGGCACTGCCTTGTTCTGCGGTTCACTGCTTGTTGGGGTGCTGGCCATCGACCACGCTCTCGCAGATGACGCCAGTGTCCTGCGCGCGGTGCCCATCACTGCCCTCGCTGGCCTGCCGGGTTTCGACGTCACGCTCACCGCCCACGGCGTCGACCTGCAGCTCGAACACGCCAGCCCGGCCGCACGGCAGCTGGCGGTCTATCTGGCCGCCGCCCGCCGCGCCGCCACCCAGCACCCGTACGCCGGCGTCTTGCCGGGCACCACTCCGCCACTGGCCGTGGTTTACCTGCGCCAGCAAGTGCGCCGCCTCGACTTTGAAGCCGCCTTGGGCGGCGAGGTCTCGGGTGCCAGCGAAGTAGCGGCACCCGCCAATGATGTCCTGGCCGACCCTGAGACCTGCGTGATCCTGTCGGGGCCCGGCGGCGGCAAGTCCAGTCTGCTGCGCACCCGCCTCGCCGACGGTGTCAAGCGCTGGCAGGAAGGCCGGGGCGAGAACCTCCTGCCAATTCTGGTCCCGGCTGCGGCACTTGCCCGACCCACCTTGACGGAGGCGCTCGCGGCGGCTGTGACCGCCGACCTCGGCTTACTGGAAAAGCTCCCCGCTACGTTCTTCGAGACCCCGCCACGGCCGGGCGCGCGGTGGCTGGTGCTCGTCGACGGCCTAGACGAGGTCGCTGACCCGGTCATGCGCGGCAAGGTCCTGGGTAAGGTGGCCATGGCAACCTCCGGCGAACACGCCCACCTGTACCGGTTCATCATCGCCACCCGCCCGCTGCCCGACGGTGAACTGGGCAGCCTCGGCAAGGGAGTGCCCCGCTACGAGCTGCAGCCCTTCGACCATGACGATCTGGAGACGGTCGCCCGCAGCTGGTTCAGTGCCCGCCCCCTGCCAGACCCTGCAGAAGCCGCGCGGCGATTCGTCCAGACTCTGGACCGCAGCCAGCTGGCCGAACTCGCCCGCGTCCCGCTGATGACCGCGATGCTCTGCCAGCTCCACGCCGACGCCCCCGAACAGCCGGTGCCCGCCAGTCGCGGCCAGATCTACCACAACTTCACCATCCTTCTGCGCAAGAGCCAGCCCCCCGGCGACACGCCCGGCGTCCGCTACCCCGGTCTGGAGAGCTACGGATCCAGCGCTCTCACTGACGCCGCCGACACGGTCTTGGAGCACCTTCAGGACCTCATCGCCCACCTCGCCGCCGAACGCTACGCCGGAAGCACGCTCCCGGCGCTCACCATCGTGCAGTCACAGCCCGAAGCCCGATGCCCCAAAGACGTGCTCGCCGCAGACTGGCACACCTTCCTGACCGCTTCCCTACGCCGCAGCGGCCTGCTCACCACGCAGGCTGGCGAGCTCGTCTTCCTCCACCAGACCCTCCTGGAGCATCTCGCCGCCCGCCAAGTGATGAACGAGCCCCGCACCGGCAAGCAAGTTCTGCGCCAGGTCTTCCACCATCCACGTCGATACCATCCCTTCAGTCCCAGGGACGGCATCGCTCCGTGCGTGTGGGGACGCAGGTACTGGGACCCCCCTTACGCCCTCAACAACCCTCGTCACCTAGACCCCTCTTACGTCGGCTTCCTGCTCGACGCCGCGCACGACACCGGCCTGTCCGAGGGTGCCCACCACCTCAGCCGCCTGACCCGGGGCCGCCTCTACGGCTTGGAATACATCGTCACCCTCCACCGCCTCGGAACGTACATACCGAGCGACGTCCTCTCCAGGACCGTCGACCTCCTGTATGCCTTCGCTCACGAGACCACCGTCAACGCCAGCTTGCGGCGGTACGCGGCTGAGGGGTTGGCCGAACTCGGGGACCCCCGTGGCGCCGACCTCCTGCTAGCCATCGCCCTGGGCTCCACTACCGGCAGTCTTCTCCGTGTGCAGGCGGCTGAGTATCTGGGCAAGCTCGGCGACCCCCGTGCGGCCGACACCTACCTCGCGATCGCCCAGGACACCACCGTGAAAGGTGATTTGCGCGGGCGGGTAACCAGGGAACTGGCCAAACTCGGCGATCCCCGCACCGCCGAGACGTACCTCGCTATCGCCCAAGACACCACCATCGAAAGCTTCTGGCGCGTGCGTGCGGCTGAATATCTGGGTGAGCTCGGCAACCCCCGTACCGCCGATGCCTACCTCGCCGCCGCCCAGGACAGCACCGTCGAAAGCGAGCACCGCGTGCGAGCCGTGAAGGGCCTGGCCGCGCTCGGGGACCCCCGTGCGGCCGACACGTTCCTCGCCCTCGCACAGGACACCACCGTCGACAGCAAACAGCGGGTGGAGGCCGTTGAGGAGTTGGCCCGCGACGGCGATCCCCGTGCCGCCGACATCTTCCTCACTCTCTCCCAGGACACCACCCTCGACGGATACGACCGCCTGGTGGCGCTTCAGCAGCTGTCGGGGCTTGGTAGTACCTGGGAATCCGAGCCACTGCCGTGGCCTGCCGACCCTCGTACTGCCGACGCTTACCTCGCCCTCGCACAGGACACCACCCTCGGCGCAGTCCGCGAAATTGTGGTTCGTCAGCTGGCGAGGCTTGGCGACCCTCGTGCTGCCGACGCCTTCCTCGCCCTCGCACAGGACACCGCCCTCGGCGGATACACCCGCTTCGAGGCGGCTCAAGGGCTGGCCCGCCTTGGCGACCCCCGCGCCGCAGACCTCTTCTTCGCCCTCACCCGGGACTCCCGCCGTAGCAGGACGCATCGCAGCATGGACCATCGCAGATATGCGGCTCAAGAACTGGCCCGCCTCGGCGACCCCCGTGGCACCAAGCGCCCGTCAAGGATTACTCTTGCGACGTTCATCCGACGTGCCCGGTGACCTCGGCAACCACCGTGCCAGTTGTTCGGCAAGCGGGGAGAATGCCGCCAAGCGGACGCCACGCAACCTTCGCACTGCCTGATGCTCTTCGACGGCGACATGAAAAAGTCGAGGACGTCTTCCAGGAGCACAATGCCGAAGGCAAGGGCACGGCTGGGAGGGCCTTGCCCATTCACTGGTCCACTCGTTCATGCCCGAACTCGCCGACCAACTGGACTTCCGGTTCGAGTCCGGCTCGTTTGATGGGGATCTCTGGAATCGGCTCTGGCGGCAGTTCCGTGACGAGCCACTGCAGTGCCTGCCCCTGGCGGCATCGGCTGTCAGTGGGAACGAGCACAATGCCGCCATGAGCTACAACCTGGCTGTTTGGGACGGTCCGACCCCCGCTGACGATGCAGCAGCGCTAGAGGTCTTCGAGGACCTGTACGACAAATTCATGGGAGCCAAAGGCCAGCCGCCGACCCCACGTATCGGGCAGTACGCCGAAGGGCTGGTGGCCCGGTGGCCTGACCTGAGTGCCGATGATGAGGACGAGGACACGAGTCCGTGGTCGGACGGCCCCTTGATCAACAACGCGAGCGGTCCGCTGTTCTACTTCGGCATGGTCTTCAGCAAATACCAGGAGGCCGCCTCGTTTGCCGCCGACCTGGCGCGGACCTCCGGCCTGGTGTGCTTCGATCCGCAAGATCGGCGTCTGATCACCTGACTGGTATCTCCTTTGTCGATCACGGCTGGGTGAGGATGCGGGTGCGGAGGAGGGGGGAAGGAGGCCCGGCCGTACATCGCTCTCTTGAGGGTTGTCACCCTGTTGACGTGCCCCTCGACGACGCCGGAACTCCAGGTTAGGGTCAGCCCGGCGGCGACGGCGTCGAGGTCGCGTCGGAGGAAGCCGGCGAAGCCGCTCATCGGTTTCGGAGCGTCGGTCTCGGCCTGGCGGATCCAGTCCATGAGCAGGTGCCCACTCTGGTGACGGACGAGTTCGGCGAAAGCTCGGGCGAGGTCGCACGTGCGGGCGATGTCCGGGCAGGCGAGGCGGGCTTCGAGGAGTCGCTTGTCCTGGCTGTCGGTGAGAGTCTCGCGCGGTCTCATGATCCATGAGGTGATCTTGCGCGGGCTCGGGATGTCGGCTCGGACCGGCTCGGCGGTGCCTGACCGCAGTGCGGCGAGATGCTTGCGGACGACTTGGCGGCTGCCTCGGTAGCCGCGTTCACGGAGTTCCAGGAACAGTCTGCTGCCGCTGACCTGGCCTTCGGACTCGGTGAACCGGGTGTTGAGGTAGGGCTTGAACGGTTCCAACACTCCGGCCGGACGCTCGCGGGCCGAGGTCAGGAGCTGGTCAAGGTCGGTGTCGCGGAAGCGGCGCACGGTCTTGCGTCCAGGTTCAGCCGACGGCCGATTGCGCTGATGGTCCATCCGGCTTCGACGAGCCGATGCACGTCGGCATGGCGGTGCCGGGTCCGCTCTATGATCTGCGTGCGGGGAAGGGCTGGCGGCGGCAGCTCCAGGAGCACGGGTTCCGGCGCCGTGGGTGTTTCGTCCTCAGCGTGTTTACGCAGACAGTTGCGGTGCTGGTGGCAGGTCTTTTCGACGGCTGCGGACAGGTTCTGCAGCAGGTGCCAGCGGTCGGCGACCTCCACTGCGTGCGGGACTGCCTCGCGGATCGCGCGGGTGTAAGCGGCGGCCCGGTCCCTGCAGATGATCTCGACTCCAGGGTGTGCCCGCAGCCAGTCGGCGAACGTCTCCGCGGTGCGGTCGGGAAGTACGTCCACGACCCGGCCTGCTTCGACGTCGACCAGCACGGTGCCGTAGGTGCACCCCTTGCGGAAGGCGAACTCGTCCACGCCGAGCACCCGCGGCGCGTGCTTGGGGACCGGCGGTGCTTCGAGCAGGCCGAGTAGCTTGCTGCGGCCCGCCGACAGGTGCAGCCGACGGCACAGCCGTTCGCCGGCCGGCCGCCCAGTTCGACGGCGACCGCCCGCAGCCACTGCTTCGTACCCAGGCTGGAACGACGGTACCGCTCACTCAGCCCGTCGACCTGTTCCACGAAGGTCTTGCGCCGGCAGGACGCTCGGTCGCAGAAGAAACGCCTCACCCGCAGCCTGATCTGCAACTTTCTACCGGTCAACGGACGTTCTGCCAGGCCACGTTCGTAGGTGGAGTGCACCCGCCGAGCTCGCGCCCGGCAGCCCGGGCATCGAGGAGGCCGGCCGCAGGCCACCGCCGACACCACCAGCACCTCCGCGGTGAACGCCACCTCGTCCAGCCGCACATCCATCCCCGGGAACAGCACATCATCCAGCGAGCCGACCCCCATACGGCAGAGATCCCCAGCCGAATCGTTCACGCAGTCCAGCGCTGACCTGCGGATTCACGGAAGCCCTGGAAGGCTCTGACCGCAATTCCGTGAAAGCCCAGCTGAGGAGGGTGAATGCAGGAACGTTCACTCGGGGCAGCTTTCGATCATGGGGGCCTCCTCGATCGAAGACGTGCTGTTTTCCGGGATCGATGTGCGGTTGGAGGGTTAGGACATCGGCAAGGCCCTCACCCGTCTTCCAACCACCAGCCCGACATAGCGAGCTTGTACTGCGCAGCTTCGGGAGTGGGCCAGAGAAGCGCGGGAGTTGATGGCCCGCGCGGACGTCTGCCCCGTCCTCCTCCGCGACCCCCACACTGGAGCTACAGCACACTGCGCGCGATGGTGTAGACGTCGGGCGGGAGCTGAACGCCGTCGGCAACCACGTCCGCAATGGGTGGATGACTCTCGGCGTCCGCAGTGTGGCAGAGGACATCGAGGACGCCTCCGTGGCCCAACTCACGGACCTGATGACCGGCCTGCACCTGAATGACGAGGGGTATTGCGCAAGGTGAGACGCTCATCGAAGTGCCGGTGGCTTCGGCATGGCCGCGCCGTTCTATCGGTGACGTGCTGTAACTTCGGGGCCCGAGTCGGCGAAGGCCGGTGACGGACGCTCTACCAACCTGGAAGGAGAAGCTGATGGCGCGGCTCACTGACAAGGTGCGTAGGCTGTTTGATGGCAAAAACTTCGCTGTATTGTCAACGCTCGAACCGGACGGCAAGCCGCACTCGACGGTGGTTTGGGTAAAGCGCGACGGAGATGACATCTTGTTCGCGCTGTCCAAGAGTCGCCGCAAGACCGCCAACTTGATCCGAGACCCGCGGGCGGCCGTGGTGATCTTCGATACAGCCAATCCGTATGAGAGTGCCCAGGTGCAGGGCACCGCGTCCATCGAGGACGACCCAGACGGCCTGCTGGTCGAAGAGCTGTCTCACAAGTACACGGGCGGGCCGTACCCCGGGTTCGCCGGTCCGAACCCGCAATGGGTAATCGCAAGAATCACGGTCGCCAAGGTCACCACCAGTTGGCCGAACTCATAACCGGTCGTTTCATTTGGTGAGTCTTCTGGAGCCGAGGGCTGCGGCTAACAGAATGAAGGCGCTGGAGCTGCGCTCGCACCGCAGGTGGAAGTGAAGTTCAGCAAGCAGCGCATATTCCCTGGTAGTGGCAGCTCCGATAGCCGTGGGGTTGGGGGGGGGCGGGGGCCGGAGCGTGCCCGGTAGCCACTGCGCCAGGGTCTTCAGGATCCAGTGGCGGTACTGCGGTTCCTGCTGCCGGGCCAGGGCCTGGCGGAGGAGTTCGACGGTCTCGTCCTGTCGGTCGCGCCAGACGGCGGCGAGCCGGGCAGCCCGGCGGTAGCCGGTTCCACTGTGGTCGCCTTCGGCGATCCAGTAGCGGGCCACCGTCACCATGCTCTGCGGGTCCTCGTCGATAGTGCCGTTGCCAGTCCCGTGGCCAGGGGCAGGCCCGGTCCGGGGCGATGGCGGTCAGCTGCGCCGCCCGTGCAGCGGCCCGCCTCGAGGTCCTTGCCGAGGCCGACCTTCCGCCTCAGATTTGCCATCAGCTGTCCGATCGCGAGGGCCTCGGTGTTGGTATCGCCCGAGTGGGAGTCCTGGCGGGGTGCCAGGTGGCCGTGGGCGCGGTGGTACGAGCGGAGCGCGGCGAGTTTGTTCCCCCAGGCTTGCTCACCGGGTTCCCACACTGTCCCGGCCTCGTTACGGCACCCCGCCCCAGATCGCCCCGGGTGTGCAGTTCGGGGCGACGATCTCGGCAAGTGGCTCCAGCGGCAGCGCCACGGCTGGACGGCCTGTCCGAGGAGCAGCAGCAACGGCTGCCGGCACTGGGCATCACCCCCGCCCCGGCAACCAGACTGCCGGGACGCAGCGGATCCGTCGGATCGTGTCGGCGCTGGGCGAAGCGGCTGGTGAAGGCCGCACGGTGTCGTGGTCGGCGAACTCGTCTCGGACTGCGACTGCTTCGGCTGAAGGAGTCCCTTTCCACCAGAAATAATCCGACTTGTTCCACCGGACCGGCTCCCGATGCACCGCGTTCTGCCATCAGCCGCCATCGCTCATGCACGTGAGCGCGCGGGAGCCAGGCAGTGCCCTGCCCATCCACGACCGGGCGGGGGCGATGTCCGCTCCCTGGTACCAGTCCACAGGCTCGTCGGGGAGTTCGGAAAGGCTCACCAGCATCCGGGAACCGGGCACGGGGGGTGACGCCACGTCGTCGTGGTCGCGGTCGAAGGTGAGGGTGAAGGTCAGCCGCGCGGGGCCGTCGGCGGGCTTCAGGCGGCGGTCGACCTCCAGCACCACGCGGATCTCCCCGTCGGTGCCGATGGGTTCGACCGCGCGGACCGTGCCCTCGGCGATGACCCTCGCGCAGGCCACGATCCCCTCCGGGGTGAGCTTCCCCAGGCCCCCCGATTCCCCGCCGCTCATGGCAGCCTGCCGTGCGATGCCGACGCCCGCGACGGCGACCACGCCCGCCACGACGGCGGCCAGGCACAGCGCGAGCGCCTTGCTCCGGCGGCCGACGGCGGCCGCGGGCGCCGGCTGGGCGGCGAGGGTGTCGCCGATCAGTCGTAGGTGCGTCCGCAGCAGCGCGACATCGGCGAGCGCGGCCGCGTACTCCTCGCCCTCCGCGTCCGCCGACGGCGCGTCCGTGAGCGCCGACATCAGCGCCTCGTCCTCGATCCCGCCCATCGTCACACCACCTCCTTGGTGTGCAGCCGGCCGCGCAGCGCGCGAACGGCGGTGTGCAGCCGGCTCTTGACCGTGCCCTCCGGAACGCCCAGCGCTGCGGCGATCTCCGCCACCGGCAGATCGGCGTAGAACCGCAGCGTCAGGACCTGCCGCTGCTGCGGCGGCAGGTGGTGCAGCCCGTCGGCGATCGCCAGGGCCAGCACATGTGCCTCTCCCCCGCCATGCCGGGACTCGCCCCGGGGCGCCAGCGCCGCGAGGCGCTCGCTCAGCCGTTCCTGCCTGCGCCGCGAACGGTGCCAGTCCATCGCCACGTTGGAGGCCGCCACGGCGGCCCACGCCCCCGGGTCCCGCAACGGCTCGCGGCCGCCGGCCCGATACTCCAGCAGCTTCAGCCGCACCTGCTGCACCCCGTCCTGCAGATCGCCCGCGGGCACCCCGCCGAGCGCCAGGACCGCCCGTACGCGATCGATCTGCGCCGGCGTCAGGGGGTCCTCATCCCCAGGCCGGGATCTCCGTCTCAGCAGCGCCACACCCCATCCCCTTCCGCGATTTCCCCTATGACGTGGCAGGGGAGGAAAACGTTCACCTGGGCTCATCGTCCGACAGCTCGTCAACGGCCTCGTGTGCGACGGCATCCAGCACACCGGCGGAGCCTCGCATACGCCGGCGTCGAACAGAGCGTGCATCACGGCCACCCTCCACGAACGGGAGGCCCGGCCCCCACCGCCGACGGCAACCAGGCGTCGCGACCAGCATCTCCACCTCGGGGCCCAGCAGGCGCGCTCGCACCGCCCATCGTCGACGCTGTGAAACCAGTGGTGGGGCGCGCGGGCGATGTCGACACCTACCCCCTCGGCAGGGGTATTACCGGGAGGTCGCATACTCGGTGATCGTTGCGGTGCCGGGAGCGCGGTGCCGGCCGGGCCCTGCGCGCTGGGGCGAAGGAGAGATTGATGGGGGATATGAAAGACCCGAACGAATTGGCCGTGCCCGAAGTAACGGCCAGTCCCGCTCTGCGGACACAGCCGAGCGGAGGCCTGGCACGGTGGCTGCTGCGCCACACGGTGCAACCGGGCGGTCCGGCGGCCGATGAGGGGCACGCCGAGCCGCACTCCTGGTGGAAGGTGATGTGCCTGACCGGGGTGGACTACTTCTCCAGCCTCGCCTACGTGCCGGCCATCGCCGCGTTGGCCGCCGGGGCGGTTTCGCCGTTGGCGACGCTGTTGATCGTGGCACTGACCCTGCTGGGGATGCTGCCGATGTACCGGCGGGTGGCCAAGGAGAGCCCGCACGGGGCCGGATCGGTGGCGATGCTGGAGGACCTGCTGCCGTTCTGGCGGGGCAAGCTGTTCGTCCTGGTCCTGCTCGGCTTCGTGGCCACCTCGTGGATCATCACGATCACCCTGTCCGCGGCGGACGCATCCGTGCATGTGGTGGAGAACCCCTTCTTCCCCCAGGCCCTGCACGGTCATGAGGTCGCCATCACCGTGGCGCTGCTGCTGCTCCTCGGCGGAGTATTCCTCCTCGGGTTCAGCGAAGCGGTCAGTGTCGCCATCCCCCTGGTCGCCGTCTTCCTGGCGCTCAATGCCGTCATCATCGCCGTCGGCCTGGTGGATGTGTTCACCACCCCGGGGGCCTGGTCGGCGTGGACGGACGCGCTCGCCGAGGGCGGAGGCGGCCCGGGCGACCTCGTCGGCCCGGCGCTGCTGGCTTTCCCACTGCTGGTCCTCGGCCTGTCGGGATTCGAGACGGGGGTCAGCATGATGCCGCTCGTCGCTGCCGACGGCGACGACGCCGAACAGCGGCTGCAGTCCCGGATCCGCAACACCCGCAAGCTGTTGACCACCGCTGCCCTCGTCATGAGCGTCTACCTGCTCGCCGCCAGCTTCGTCACCACCGTCCTCATTCCCCACAAGGAGTTCGAGCCCGGCGGGGCGGCCAACGGTCGCGCGCTGGCCTGGCTGGCCCACGAACACGTCGGGGAGGCATTCGGCACCGTCTACGACATCAGCACCATCTTGATCCTGTGGTTCGCCGGCGCATCAGCCATGGCGGGGCTGGTCAACATCGTCCCCCGCTACCTCCCCGACTACGGCATGGCCCCTGAATGGGGACGCGCAGTACGCCCGGTCGTCCTGGTCTACACCGCCCTGTGCATCATCATCACCATCGCCTTCGACGCCGACGTCAACGCCCAGGCCGGCGCCTACGCCACCGGCATCCTCGCCATGATGGTCTCCGGCGCCTTCGCCGTCACCGTCTCCGCCCGACGCCGCCGCCAGCACGCCACCACCGCAGGGTTCGCCGTCCTCGCCGCAGTACTCCTCTACGCCCTCTTGGCCAACGTCATCGACAAGCCCGACGGCATCACCATCTCCGGCATGTTCATCGCCGGCATCATCGCCGTGTCACTGATCTCCCGCGTCTCGCGCACCACCGAACTGCGCGCAGACCGCATCGTCTTCGACCTGGCAGCCCGCCAGTTCATCACCGACACCCTCGCCCACGACAACGCCATCAACATCATCGCCAACCGCCGTCAGGCCGGCGACGACGCCGAATACGCCGAAAAGGAACGCGAACAGCGCGGCACCAACCCCGTACCCGGCCCCGCCGACGTGCTGTTCCTGGAAATCGACGTGATCGACCCCTCAGACTTCAGCGACACCCTCGCCGTACACGGTGTCGAGGTCGACGGCTACCGGATCCTGCGCGCCGAGGCCCCGGCCGCACCGAACGCCATCGCCGCGATTCTCCTCGCCCTGCGCGACACCACCGGTGTCCAGCCGCACTGCTACTTCGCCTGGGCAGAGGGCAGTCCCCTGGTGCACATGTTCCGCTACTTCCTGATCGGCCGCGGAGACACCGCTCCTGTCACCCGCGAAATCATCCGCAAGCACGAACCCGACCCCGACCGCCGCCCCGGCATCCACGTCGGCGGTTGACCCCACGGGATATGAGGAAACAGGGCCTGGTGACGGCGTACACCCGAAGTCGCTCGGACGCCGCTGAGTCGTGCCGAGCACGCCGACACCAGTTTCCTCGATCCAGCGATGGCGCCACACCTGTTGCGCTCAGTACCAGCACCGGCGCTGAGCTGCATCACGTCGTTCTCCTTCGCCTCGCGCCACCTCCTGGGAGCAGCACCCGCACCAGGACAGGCACGGCGAAGTCATCAGGGGATCGTCATGCCTCCACCGTAGGCAGCGGCGCCTGGCGCCCACGGTGCTGCGCCTGGCCGACTGCTGCACCCGGGCTCCCGCGGCCGGCGACCCGGGCGCCGGCAGCCTCGGCGAGGGCTGCGGCCGGACAGCCCCTGCCGGTAGCCAACCGCGCGGGGCGAGAGGTGCGGGACGCAGCCAACGGCTGCGCCCTGCGGCACGTTGACAGGCGTCTGTCGACATGTTGCTATGAGGCGCCGCCCAGTCGGACCAGCGCCGCGTCGCATGCCGCTCAACAGGAGCGGCACCGGATCGACGGCCACGTGACCGGGGCGGCTTCCCGATGCCGCCCCGGAGTGGCGCCCCGAACCCAGAGCGAGGACCCATGCCGCAGCGCGCCGCGACCATCGTCGGCGGCGGGATCGGCGGCCTCGCGGCGGCCATCGCCCTGCACCGCCTCGGCTGGCGCGTCGAGGTGCTGGAACGGGCCTCGGAGTTCACTGAGATCGGCGCCGGTATCTCCTTGTGGCCGAACGCGCTCCACGCGCTCGAGGTGCTCGGCCTGGCCGGCGCCGTCCGGGCACTCGGCGCCGTCGAGGCCACAGGCGGCGTACGCGACCGCCAGGGCCGCTGGCTGTCCCGTACGGACAACGCGGAGCTGGCGCGCCGCTTCGGCCATCCCCTGGTGGTCCTGCACCGCGCGGACCTGTTGCGGGCGCTCACCGAGGCGCTGCCCGCGGACAGCCTGCGGTCGGGCAGCGAGGTGTCCACGGTCCGCGACGACGGCCACGGCCTGGTCGTCGAGCACCGTGGGGGCGAGTCACGGCCCGACCTCGTGGTCGGCGCCGACGGGCTGCGCAGCGCGGTCCGCCGCGCCCTGTGGCCCGACGCGGCCGGCCCCCGGTACGCCGGTTACACCGCCTGGCGCATGGTCACCGAGCCCCTCCCCGAGCCGCCCTCCGAGGGCGCCGCAACCTGGGGCCGAGGGGCGAGGTTCGGCTACACGGCGCTGCCGGGCGGGCGGATGTACTGCTTCGCGACCGCGTCGCTGCCGGCGGGAGCGGCCTCGGGCTCGTCCGAGTACGCCGAACTGCTGCGCCGGTTCGGGTCCTGGCCGGATCCCATCCCTGCCCTGCTGGCCGCCGTCCCCGCGCACGCGGTGCTCCGACACGACCTGTACGACCTGCCGCCGCTGCCCTCCTTCGTCCGCGGCCGGGTCGCGCTGCTGGGCGACGCGGCGCATGCCATGACCCCCAATCTGGGCCAGGGCGCGTGCCAGGCGCTGGAGGACGCGGTCACCCTCGCCCACTGCCTCGACGGCACCCCGGACGTGGCCGCCGCGCTCCGCTCGTACGACCTGCTGCGCCGCCCGCGGACCCAGGCCATCACGCGCCGCTCCGCTCGGCTCGGCGCAGTCGGCCAGCTGTCGTGGCCGCCCGCGGTGCTGCTGCGCGACACGGCCGCCCGGCTGATTCCGACGCGGGCGACGCTGCGTTCCATGACGCCGGTGCTCGGCTGGACCGCGCCAGGTGACGCGATGACCGCGACGGAGAGCGAGAGCCACTGATGCCGGACTGGACGTACCACCCGCTGCGCGGCTCGGCCGCTGCCGTCCTCGGTCGGCGCCGTTCACAGCTCACCGCACTGCGGCTGCTGGCCTCGATCGGCTCCCGTCCCGTCGGCGCGCGGCTGATAGCCCGCGGGTTCGGCCACCGCCATCCGCCGAAGCGGCTCGCCGGCGAGATCGCCGGCGTGCCCGTGACCGTCCGCCTCGGCATATCCGTCCCGCCCTCGCTCGCCCGCGAGGCGGTACGCGCCATGCCCCCGCTCGGGGCCGGTGTCGTCGAGGTGTCGCCCGTCTCGGCGGCCGACGCGGAGACCGTACGCGAGGCCGCTGCCGGCCGCTCGATCCCGCTGGTTGTCCGCGCCTGCGACCCGGAGGCCGAGGCCGCCCTCAAGCCCCATGTCGACGGCTTCACCAGCAGCGACGATCCGCACGTGGTCCATGTGTCCGACCCGTCGGTCACCGCCGCGGCCGCCGCGCTCGAGGAGCCGGGCGCCGTCGTGCTCGCCCGGCCCGGGGTGCTCGTCGCGGCCGGACCCGGCTGGTTCGCACGGGTCACCGAGGCAGCCACGCCCACCGCGCCCGCTCCGGTGCTACGGGACGTCGGCCGCGATCCCCGCCGCTGGCCCGCCTGGTGGTGGGCGCTGCTCGTCGGGCTCGGTATGACGGGCGCCGGCCTCGGCGCCGCGGCGATCACGCTCGGGCCGGTGCTGCTCTGGTACGACCGCGACTACCTCGGCATGACGCTGCACGAACTGCATGCCGCCAACCACCACCTCGTGCACTTCCTCCAGCACGACCGGATCACCATGGCCGGCACGATGGTAGCGATCGGCGCCCTCTACACCGGCCTCGCCGTGGGCGGGATCAGACGCGGCTGGCCCTGGGCCCGCGAGGTGTATCTGCTCTCGGGGGCGATCGGCTTCCCCACCTTGTTCTACTTCCTGGCCACCGGCTTCGTGGAACCCCTGCACAAGGCCACCACCATCGTGCTGTTCCCGATGTTCGTGGCCGCGGTCCGTCGGACCCCGCATGCACCGCGGTGGCGCCTGGCGCCCGAGGGGCCGGAGCGGGAGCGCCGGCGGGCGCTGGCCGGCCAGTTGCTACTGATCGTCACGGGAGCGGGGCTGTTCGTCGGTGGAGCGGTCATATCGGTGGTCGGTCTGACCGGTGTCTTCGTGCCGACCGACCTGACCTTCCTGGGCACCAGCACACTGACGCTGGAAACCGTGAATCCCCGGCTCGTGCCGTTCGTCGCCCACGACCGCGCGGGGTTCGGCGGCGCCCTGATGGCCGCCGCGGTGGCGATCACTCTGCTCAGCGCGTGGGGCTGGCGGCGGGGTGAGACCTGGGTGTTCTGGACCCTGGCCGCGGCGGCGGCCGCCGGCTTCCTGCCGGCTGTCGTGGTGCACGGCACGATCCACTACACGGACTTCATCCACCTCGCGCCGGTCTACTTCGGCATCACCATGACCGGCACCGGCCTGCTGCTCGCGCGTCCGTACCTCTGCGCCAAGACGTCGGCGAGGCCGAAAGACTGACGGGCCGCCCCGGCGAACACTCCGACGGCGATGGTCGTGGTCTCCGCGGCCACACTTCGCCGGTCCCGGTGGCACCGGGCCGCACAGCGTGGGTGAAGCTCACCTTCGTCCAGGTACAGGGCGAGGCCGACGGCTACTGCGTGTCCGGGGCCGAGCCGCAGTCCTACCCGACGCTGATCGTGGGCCTGCCCGGGGCGGGCCGGCACCAGGTCCAGCTCGAGGACGGAAGGCATGTCGTCGCCTGTGACGACAAGGTGACTGTCACCGCGGTCTCGGCGTCGAAGCCTTCCTGAAAGACGGGAAACGCCGGCAACCCTCTCGTGTGACCAGGGCCATGGCTGATACGTGCTGTGGCGCCGCAACCCCGAGATGACGTCAACCTTCACGCACATGCAAGGACTTCGGCGCACTTGCCAGGTGTGCTCCGGGCTGTCCGGAAGGTGTATGTCGCTTGCGGCGGCCGAGGGGCACGCGCCCACGGATCAGTGGTTCCCCGTGCCACAACCGCGCCAGATGGAGCGGGGACTCACGGGGAACCACAGCTCGCAGCGGGGACGACAGCCGGCAGACGCGGAAGTCTGCGTTCCGCATGTCGGAGGCCAAGTCGTCCCACCTCGCCGCTAAAGCGGGTGTCGCAGATTCGAATCCTGCAGGGGCACGGTGTCTGACCAGTGCGTTCGTCCCTGTGGGACGGGCGCGCTGTTCGTCGTGGCGTCGGGGTGGGGTCCTCGGAGGTGCCCGGGTGGTACGAGTACGGGGTACCCGGACTACGTACCGGGCCGCCCGCCGGACGAACGGGATCCCGAGCCGCCCGGTTCGGCGGGGGCCCAGGTGGGCTTGGCCGTCGCCTCGGCGGGATCGGGCTCGGCAAGCGTGAGGCCCCAGGAGTCGTCCTCGCCGATGCGTGCCTCGACCTCCTTGATCTGGCCGCTCTTGGCGAAGTACAGGACCACGACCTGCCGCACGGAGCCCTCGTCGTAGAAGTCCGCCGTCACCTCGCCCTTGGCGGCGGCGCCGAAGGCCCTGACCCAGTTGCGCGCCGTGGCGTCGGCGGAGGTGTCGTCGACGGCCAGGGCGGCCAGCCCTTCGGTGTCACCGTCGGCGAGCCGCCACACGGCCTTCTGAACCGTGTCGAGGCTTCCCGTGGAGGGGTAGCCGACGACACGCAGCGGCCGGTGGTTGCCGTAGTCGGTCTGGTACTCCAGGGACTCGTCCGACGTGCAGCCCGTCAGGAGTCCGCCCGCGACGACGGCGGCCACGGCGACGCCGGGGAACCTCTTCTTCAGCGCCATGGTCAGTTCCTCGCCTTCGGGCGGAGGACGATGACCCGCTCGATGTAATCGGCCTTGCCGCGGTACCGCAGGACAGCCGCTGCGAGGCTGGTCCCGTTCGCGGCGCCGTGCTGGATCAACTGGACCCCGTGCCGGTTGCGCTCCACTATGGCCACGTGGTTGTACACCTGCTCCTTCTTCCATGTGCAGAGCACGAGGTCCCGGGCTTCGCGTAGGCGGACGAGACGTGCGTCGCCCCGCGGTAGCCGATCATGTGCCGGCAGAAGTTCTCGGCGGCGGACCAGGTGTAGCTCTTGTTCCTTACGCTGCCGAAGAGGTGGTGCTGCTGCCACCAGGCACGGTCGTGCTTGCGCCCGCCGTTGCGGGTCTTCATCCCCCACCGTATTAGAGGTCGTATTCTCCCGGTCCCGGAATCTGCAGTTGATGCGGCTTTGCGGGGTCGCGCCAGGAGATGGTGGTCTCGCCAGTGAGGCGGCGGGTCATGCGGTTGGTCATGGCCAGGTGGATCATGGCTTCGGAGCGGGCGGGCAGGGTCTCGTAGTCGCGGGCCAAGCGGCGGTGGAGCATCAGCCATCCGTAGGTCCGCTCGACGGTCCAGCGTTTCGGGATCGGGGTGAATCCCCTGGTCCCCGGGGTGCGTTCGACGATTTGCAGGTCGATGCCGAGGGTGGTTGCGTGCTCGACGAAGTGTTTGCGGTAGCCGCCGTCGACCCACACCTTGCGGATGGTGGGGTGAGTGGCGGCCACCTGGTCGAGCAGGTGGGTGCCGGCCACGGAGTCCTGGACACTGGCCGCGGTGACCAGCACCGCCAGGAGGAGACCGAGCGTGTCGGTGACGATGCTGCGTTTCCTGCCCACGATCTTCTTGGCCGCGTCCGTGCCCTGACTCGTGGCGGGGACGCTGGTGGAGGTCTTCACGCTCTGCGCGTCGATAACGCAGGCCGACGGTTTGGCATTCCGGCCCTCCTCTTGCCGCACCAACTCCCGCAGCAAGCCGGGTCCTGCGCGGGTCTGGGCATCGACGAAACCGCCGAAGTCCTCTACCGCCACGTGATGCAGATCGAGTGGGCCGCGGGAAACACCGCTGGTGTCCGCAAGGCCATCGCCCGTGTGCAGCAGTTCAGCAGCGCTTAGGACACACCATGGGATCCCTCACCGAACAGACCATCAACCTTGCACTGGCCAACCAAGCCACCCCCGCCCACGCGTCGGCCTTCCCCAACCGACCCAACTCCTGAAGCACATCGGCGCGGCTGCCGCAGCTGGCCAACGCGTCGGGGCGCTCCGACCGGGGGTGGACTCCTCGTAGTGAGGACGGTCCTCCAGCCGAGTTCCGCAAGGATGTATCGCCCTTGCGGGTAGGCGGTAGCGGCAATACGGTCAGCGTCCTGGGGAGCGCAGCTGGCCAGGGCAGACATGCGCAGCGCCGTCGCATCGCTAAACTCCGCGCGGTGGAGACCATGAAGTGCACGCAATGCGGCAGAGCCGGCCTGGAGCCAGGATTCATCGAGGACACCGGCGAACACTCCCGCGGCTACGCTCGCTGGATCGCCGGCGCGCTTGAACGCGGCATACTCGGCGGCGCCAAACGCATGGGCCGCCCACGCTGGCAGATCGACGCCTACCGCTGCCCCACCTGCGGCCACTTGGAGCTCTTCGCGCGGCAGCCAGTCTGATTGCCGACGCAACAGAGGCATGAGTGGACTACCTACGGCCCTACGACCGCGCGAAGTCCACGGAAGGGATCAACCACTGGCCGCTGCTGGTGCCCGTGGCTCTGGTCGCCATCCCCGCCCTGACCGTGGGCGGTGATGCGACGGCCACCGGCACCGCCATCACGGTGGGCGAGCCGCTGCTCGACCGGGTGGAGATGGATTACCCGGTGGCGGACGAGTTCATCGCCTGGGCGCGCACAGGCGGCGGCCGGGTCGTAGCCGCCGACCGGAAACAGTGAGCGCCGGACTGACCCTGCCATGGAGCTCGGACATCGTCGAAGGCAAACGTGAACCGCGCGAAAACGATCAAGCGAACAATGTACGGCAGAGCCTCCTTCGGAATCCTCCGCGCCCGCATCCTCACCGGATCATGAATTCACGAAATGGCGGCCATCCGGACGGCGCGTCACGTCACAACAGGGGTACCCTCGCGGCGCTATGCGCTGGGGTCACGGAGGCCGACTGCATCGTGCCGCCAGAACGGCTCTGCATAGACCAGTGTCCCTGTCATCCACGACTCGTAGTCCGGGAGCCTGATGGCCTGGAAGGCGCCGTCCGGAATACGCAAGGATGGCTTTCGGAAGCCCTGGTCACCACCGGACACAAACCCGAAACGTGAGTAATAGCCCGGATCACCCTCCAGGAAGACGAGGGGGACGGCCCGTTCGGCGAGGGCCTGCAGGCCGTGTCGGACCAGGGCCGAGCCGATACCGCGCTTATGGTGCTCGGGCATGACGGCCAAAGGGCTGAGTACGTGCACCTCAACCAGTCGCCGAGGGGCATCGAGCAGACTGCGGGTGAACATGACGTGCCCGACGATCTGTCCGTCGTGCTCGGCGACCAGCGAGAGACCGTCCACGGGCGTGATGGTGCCCCGCAGAGTATCGACCAGGTCGGCCACGACAAGGCCGTGGTCACCGAACGCCCGCAGGTGGATGTTCCGCACAGACTCTCTGTCGCTCGGAAGTTCTTCGCGAAGATCCATGCCCGGAGGGTAACGACCCCTCCCGGTCGCTCACACACGGTTTTGGAGCTCGAAGTACGCGCGACGCCGGCGCGTCCTGCCATGATGCGTTTCTGCGATCATCAGCGATTTGCTCGGCATCCCCCAAGCACCCGCGACTCAGTGGGCCGAGTACGCACACGACAGCTGGTGCGACTATCTCGCTGCTGTCTCGGGGGCCACCAACGAAACTCGGTGACGTGCGGCCTTCTACGGTTGGTGGCGCTTTGCGGGGGTGGCTCTGATCTTGGGATCGGCGTGCGCGCGCAGCAAGAGTGCAATCCAGCTGCGGTAGGGCTTCCACCCCTCGGCGATGCGCACCAGCGCCGGGACGCCGGCCGCCCGGTTCTCAAGGGCGTAGGCGTCGGCCATGGCGGCGTGCAGCCGGGGTTCGTGGCGGGGGAACAGGTCAGGGTGTCCGGCGCCGCGGATGAGGATGAGTTCGGCGGAGAACGGGCCGATACCCGGTAGTTCCTGCAGTACGGCGAGGGCGTCCTGGGCCGGCAGGGCGCGCAGGCGGGCGGCGTCCAGTCCGCCGGCGGCTGCGGCTTCGGCACGGCGCGCAGCCGCTGGATCTTCACCTCGGTCAGGCCGGGAAGGCTCGTGATCGTCCGCAGGACCGGCGGGGCGGGGAAGGCGAACAGCTCTTGGCCCGCGACCTCGACGCGGTGTCCGTGCCGCTGGGCGAGCAGGGTTTTGACGGCGGCCGCGTGGCTCATGCGGACCCGTTGGCGACGATCACCGGTGCGGCCCGGGACGCGACCCAGGGTGCGGCCCGGGACGCGCCCCAGGGTGCCACCCGGAGCGCGACCCAGGGCGGGACCCAGGACGCGACCTGCGGCCGTGTCGTCATCCAGCAGCAGCAGAGACCGCCATCCCCAGCGCCGATCCGCCGGGGCGAACCGTCGTCCCCGGACCCTGGCTACGCAGGCCGCCACTCGACGACGCACCAGCACCGGAAGGGGAGGCTGTCCTAGGGTTTCCTCGTGGAACCCTTCGCCCGCCAGGAGCGTCGGCACGATCTCGCGGATGTCGTCTACGTGCCGACGGGGCAGGATCCTGACCGGCTCAGCGCGGCGATCGGCGCCGAGGAAGCGCTCGTGGCGCTGAAGGTGCGGTACGGCGGGTCGGATCCGTCCCGGGCGCCCTGGCTCGTGGCTTCCCGCCCCTTCCCGCTCGGTCCAGTGCTGACCCGGCGGCTGGAGCGGCTCGGAGCTGGGATCTTCGCGCTCTGCGACGCGGTCCAGGAACTGTACGCGGAAGGCGACCCACGCGTCCGGGCCGTACTGGACATCGGCGTTCCCGAGGACCTGCGCGGCCACGACCTCGATCGCCGCATCGAGCTGTTCCGGCTCGACGTCGTGGTCAGCCAGGGGATCCCACGTGTGACGGAGATGGAGGAGGCCTTCGGCAACGTCGGGAAGATGCACGCGCTGGAACAGGCCTACGGCGTTCCGGCCGGGCCGCTGTTCCACGCCTTCCACGTGCGCGGCATCGACCGGATCTGGATGGACGACCAGTACCCGACCTATCGCCCCGAGAACGAGCTGGCGGCCCGCCGTATGCGCAAGGAATTCGGCCACCCCATGGACGTGGAGTTCTTTTCCGCGTTCCGTGACGACGGACGTACGGGCTGGCGGTTCGCCTACGTCAAGGAGCTGCGCCAGTACGAGACCCAGCTGCGTCGGCGGATCGTCGCAGCCGCGGAGCGGCTGATCAACCCGTTGTTCCACGGCTACGGCACCAAGGCACTGCTCCCGCTCGTATGGGATCCCGTGGTGGAAACCCGGATCGCCGAGCGGCTCGGCAAGGACGCCCTGGCCGTACTGCGCACCGGCGTGCCGCGGTCGCAAGTGCTGCCGGCACGGCCCGACGAGGGACTGCTGGAGGAGCTCAAAGCCCACGGCCGGGACAAGGTGCTGAAGGTGATCGACGCGAGCGCCCCGGAGTACACCTGGGGCAGCCGCGGCGTATTCTTCGGCGACCACTCGGCGAGCAGTTGGCGTCGTGCGCTCGACGCGGCCGCTGCCGGCCACGTCCCGGGCCGTCCCGAGGCCACGGCCGCCCGCTTCCTCATCAGCGATCTCGTGGACAGCGACCGTTTCGACGTCGAGTTCCTCCACCCCAAGAGCAGACAGCTGTGCGTCATGCCCCGAGCGCGGATCCGCCTGACCCCGATCTACGCCCGCGAGGCCGTCGGCTCCCGACTGCTGTGCGGCCACGCCACCTTCGTCAACACCAGCCGAAAAGTCCACCTGGGCCATCACGCCATCTGCACACCCTTCGTGCCCGCCTGACACGTCCACGCACATGGCCCGGGCCTCCTCGCCGCCGCGCGCAGCAGCCGGGCGCTCGTGTCCACATCAGCCGGGACACGGCACATCCCCCACTCCCCCAGGTTGACAGCAACCGTCCAGCGCACTGTCCAGCCGCCTTTGGGTGCAACCCCTGTCCGGCCGTGCAGCGCCGCGTACCCGGGGTCCGTGCTCACTCCGAGTGCGCAGTAGTCAGACGCCCTGGGTGACGGGCTCCATATGGGAACCAGCCTCACACGGTCGAGGAGGCCGTAAGAGGCTCGTCGGATGGATCACGCGCTCGGTGCTCCGCCCGCTGACCGGGAGCTTCTTGACTTCGCTGTTCGCTTGGCCAGCACTGCCGGGCAGCTGTCCGGACAGGGCTTCTTCGGTGACCGGCGCAGCGGTCTCAAGGAGGACGGCAGTGAGGTCACCGAGGCCGACGTAGCGGTTGAGGAGCTGATCAGGGGCGAGCTGGGCCGCCGAGTGCCGGGACGTGGCTCCCATCCTTGATCTTGCGTGGGTGTCCCCGGCTTCGGCCGGGGAGAGAAACGCATCCTTGGCGCGGAGGTGCGAAGCGCCGGAGTTCTCTTCGTTGTCAGTGGCCTCCGCTAGGTTGATCACATATGGGCCGAAGGGGGGTGGGTCGGGTGATGCGTGCGTACAAGTTCCTCCTGCGGCCCACCGTTGGCCAGCAGATCGCTCTCGGCGAGATGCTGCGCGATCACTGCTCCCTCTACAACGGGGCGTTGCAGGAGCGCCGGGATGCCTACCGGCATGTCTCCAGGACGACGGTCCGGTACGGGCAGCAGTCCGCGCAGCTCAAGGACATCCGGGCGTTCGACCCGCAGCGGCAGGGCCGGTGGTCGTTCTCGTCCCAGCAGGCGACGCTTCGCCGGCTGGACAAGGCGTTCGCCGCGTTCTTCCGCCGCGTCAAGGCCGGAGAGAAGCCTGGCTATCCCCGGTTTCGTGGGGTGGGCCGGTTCGACACGGTGGAGTTCCCCAGGGACGGTGACGGCTGCCGGTGGGACTCCACCCCCAACGACCCCGTTACCCGCGTCCGCTTCCAGGGCGTCGGACATGTCCGCGTGCACCAGCATCGCGCGGTGGTCGGCAAGGTGAAGACGGTCGGCGTCAAGCGCGAGGGCAAGCGGTGGTATGTCGTCCTGACCGCCGAGCAGACCCAGCCGGAGCCGCTGCCCGCAACCGGCAGCATGGTCGGCATCGACATGGGCATAGCCTCGTTCCTCACTACCTCCAACGGCGCCCACGTCGCCAACCCCCGGCGCGGGGCCAAGGCCGCCGCGAAACTCGAAGCGGCACAGCAGGGCCTGGCCCGGTGCAAGCGAGGCTCGAAGCGCCGCCGCAAAGCCGTCGAGCGCATCGCGACCCTGCACCGTAAGGTCCGCCGCCAGCGCCTGGACCACGCGCACAAGACCGCTCTCGGCCTCGTGCGCGAACACGACTTCATCGCGCACGAAGACCTCAAGATCCGCAACATGGTCAAGACCCCCACGCCGAAGCCCGACCCCGACCAGCCGGGCGCGTTCCTGCCCAACGGGGCCGCCGCCAAGGCGGGGTTGAACCGTTCGATCGCCGATGCCGGATGGGGGGTGTTCCTGACGATCCTGCACGCCAAGGCTGAAAGCGCCGGACGGGAAGTGATGGCCGTGGACCCCCGCAACACCTCCCGGCGGTGCCCGCAGTGCGGGCACACCGTCAAGGAGAACCGGCCCACCCAGGAGAAGTTCCACTGCGTCTCGTGCGGCCACAGCGCGCACGCGGACACGGTGGGCGCCCTGAACGTTCTACGGGCCGGGCTGGCCCGTCGCGACGCCTACCAGGCTTAGCGAGAAGCCCCCGGCTTTAGCTGGGGGAGGAGTCACGCCCGTCATCGTCACGGAAGCCGGCTCGGCCGGGTGACCGACCTCGGCGGGGCGTCGGTACTGGAGGGCGACATGACGGTGCTTGCCACCAACGGTCATCTGCACGACGCGTTCTTGGAGACGCTCAAGGCCTTGCCGCGCAGCCGTGACCTGCACGCCCTTGATCTTGGTCATCAGCGTGCCCGGCCCGGACATCGTGCAGCTGGAGGACCCGCCTTGGCCGCCACTGGCGTGGAGCCACATGAGGACGCCGGTGAACCCGTGGCCGCACGGATACGTCGGGCAACCCGGAGAAGGAGCACGAGCGGATCGTCCTTCAAGCCGACGTGATTGTGAGGCACTTCCACCGGCACCTGGAGGTGTCCTTCGACGGCGACCACGACTGCGGGCCGCGCCGCCCATCGAAGCCAGTGAGCGCCAGCGCATGAGACAGGTCCACCCAGTGGGTCGCCGAAGCCACACCGTGATCCGGGCGATATCTCGCCGGGCTGGTACCACAGGCCAGCCGGTGTGATCGTTGCTGGCACTGCCTACCGATTTTGAGGTCTGTCATGCTCGGCCTGGCCTTTGTCGCCCCCTGGATGGTGCTGGCCTCCACGTTCTGGGCGATGCTGCCGCTCCTTTGCCCGCGGCGGCGGCGGGCGGGCGTCATCATCGCCGTCTCGCATCTCATCGTGACGCTGACGATCACACGACCCTGGACCGAGGACTGGTACTGGCGCGACGGGCCATGGCTGATTCTTGTCTTCGGGCAGGGCACTCTCATTGCGCTGGGACGGCTGGCCTACGAACTCAGCCCGCTCGGCGCCCGCCGGCGCCGCGCGACGCCCCGCCCCCCGGGCAGCGACCCGGTGGTGGACCAGCCCCAGCCATGAGAGGGCGTTTCGTGCCGTTGTTTCACTCCGCGATGTGTGGTTGGTGGAGGTTTTAGGTGCCACGCCAAGTAAGGGTTGATTCGCGGGTGAGACGGCGGGCCATGAGGTCGATCATCGCGAGGTGGATCATGGCTGCGGAGCGGTGGGGGTGGGTTTCGTAGCCGCCGGCCAGGCGTCGGTGGAGTGGCTTTGTTCGGCAGTAGTGAAATCAGATGTCGATGGGTTTGGGAGGCAACCCGTTCCACGGAAGGGTGGTGTTGACGAGTTCGGGAGGCACTGGACCTCTTGCCAGGGCAGCACCCGAGCCCGAGCCGAGGCCGGCTGACTTCTGCCGCTACTCTCTCGTGGCCCGCCGTCCTGACGGGCGGCTGTCAATCACTCAGTTCGTCAAAGTGCCCTGGTGGAAGTACATGCGCCAGCCCGTTTCCGTCAGACGCCACAGAGAGCTCCGCCATACACGGCGTCCTCGGTTGTCGGCGAAGTACGTGAGATGAACGATGCCCGGAGCGAGTGCAGCCCCTGTAATCTCGCTGACCATCTATGGGGACTCTGGGACCACGGAACCGGCACTCGTTACCGTGAGGATCGACGTTGCGTCCCAGCGTCGTCCCGATGCTCCGATCTCGGTGAACTGTGGGTCCAGAAGCTCCGCAACCAGGGACGGCGAAGCACGCACGTCGGGGTCGAGGAGCCGCATCTCCGCCGCAACAGCCGCCTGAACTGCTTGCTCGCTCTCGTCTGCCATGCCCGAACCCTACGGACACCCATCGTGTCGTCGGTCGTGTCCGGCCGCGTGGTGTAGGGCGTGGGCTTCTCTGCGCGACGTCCGGTACAGCACACACCGGCGAAGCGGCCCTTCGGGCACGCTCGGATCCTCGAAGTCGTCGGCCGGATCCCGGGTCATGCCGATCCGGCGCATCACTGCCTGGGAACGAAGGTTGTTGACGGTCGTCGACGCAACGACCTCCGGCAGTCCGAGGGCCTCGAAGCCGAAGGCCAGGCAGGCCAGGGCGGCCTCGGTGGCGTAACCGTGACCCCACGCCGAACGCATCAACCGCCACCCGATATCCACCCCCGCGAACGGCATGTCCTCGCCCACCTCGTCCAAGCCGACGCGGCCGATGAACTCGCCGGTCTCCCGTGCTTCGAGCGCCCACCACCCAAAACCTCGCTCGTCGAACTCGGCCTGCATGAGAGCCACCGCGGCATCGCTTTGCTCCCGCGTCAGCAGTTCCCCCAGGTGTTCTCGGACTTCGGGATCGGCGTTCATCGCCGCCCACGGTTCGAGGTCGGACTCGTGCCACCGGCGGAGCAGAAGACGATCGGTACGCAGCTCTGGCATGCCGCCCAGCTAACGCCATTACGATCAGGGTGTCGATCGGTTATGTCGAGCCCTGCGGTGCACGCCAATGCCAGCCCCGCTGCGCAGGTCCTCATGGCTTTCACCACCCGGCGGCGGGACGCCATCGTGTCGTCACAGCGAACCAGTTGACCCGCCGCGGCAGCGACCGGCAGTGCCGTCATTTCTGGCAGCACTACGACCTGGGGCACGGCTACTGCACCTACACCTTCTTCGAACAGTGCCCCCACCGCATGGCCTGCGCACGCTGCGACTTCTACACCCCCAAGGACTCAACCAAGGCCCAACTCCTCGAAGCCAAGGCAAACTTGCAGAAGATGCGTGCTTCTATCCCGCTCAGCGAGGACGAGCAGGCCGCTGTCGACGACGGCCAAGCCGCCCTCGACCGCCTCCTGGAACGACTCGCCGACGTCCCCACCCCGTCCGGCCCGACGCCCCGTCTGCTCGACGTCCCGGTGACCGCCACCCTCCTGCCGATCGTCGACATCAAGCAGGGCAAGGAGATGCCGAGGTCGAGCTGATATCGGAATGCGAACCCGCCCGGCGGCGTGGCACAGTCGCTGCCGTGACCTTGATGGACGTCCTCGTCGACTTCGCCCGCACCGGCCGAATCGGGCCTCTTCACTGCGGTATGCACCTGACCGAGGCTGAGGGCCTCCTTGGTCCGGGGCGTCCGCACCCCGCCATCCTCATGAAGGGGCCCGACATCGACGGCTACCCCTATTCCTGGGACGGGCTGCAGCTTGTTGTCACCCGGCGGGCGGTCAGCGGTATCTGGATCAACCTCTGGCCAGGCTCGACTGCCAAGCTTCCCGCTCTCGTCCTGCCCGAATCAGAGTCGTTCGAGGCCACCGTGCTCCGCGAGGAACTGGTTACGGCCCTGGACAAAGCAGGCTGTGAGCACCACGTCAACGACACCCTCACGTTCGGCCAGCAGTCCAGCATCCTCACCCGGCCCGCTGACGTCTGTGCGGTCTTCAGCCTCCCGGGCCGGGACAACCACGTGCCTCACCGAGACCGTCACTACCTCGACGTGATGCACAAGCACACGGCTTGACATCGCTGATTCCAGAGAAACATCAAATTGGTCAAGCGCCAGATGTTCGGCCGCGCCAAACTCCCGCTCCTCCGCAAACGGGTACTTCTCACCGCCGCTCGATGACAGCCCTGATCAGGCAGGACGAAGTCGTCGGAGTACGTACTCTGACGGCCAGCAGAGGGCTCGAACGACGGCGTTGGTGACGACGAAGTACCCCAGACTCACCCACCCGTCCTCTTTGCTCACAAGCCCCGGACCGTCCTCACGGTAGTAGCGACGCAACATGCGGCGGCGCAACGGAGTCCCAGCCACCAACAGAACCGGAGCGGCGACGACCGCACCGACCGTCACGACAAGCCGGACTGCCTGGATCCTGACCACGCACTCTATCCGCATCGCTTCAGTCTGCCGATCAGAAGACACTCGTCCACCGCTCTCACGGAATGTGTGCCAGAACCACCCGACATCGAAAAAGCCAGTGGAGCATCAGCCGGCCCAGCGTGCGCTCGACCGTCCCTCGGGAGGACGGTGAATCCCCTGGTCGCGGGATCGCGCCGCACGATGTGCATGTCGATGCCGAGGGTGGCGGCGTGCTCGACGAGGTGCTGGCGGTAGCCGCCGTCCACCCAGGTCTTGCGGATGGTGGGGTGGGGTGCTCGGTGGCCACCTTTGCGGTCTCCTCACGTCTCGCCGGCTGGGCGGCGGTGGCATGCCGCCGGTCCAAACGCGCCCCGGTGGGCCCTGTGGCGTCGACTACGCGAGTGCGCCGCAGGATTGGCCCAACTGGACGCCCACTCACGGCCTACGGGTGCATTCACCGGCCCGCCCGGCTCCGAAGCGGTCCGCAGGGGAACACGTCCCCGTCGGGTGCAGTGGAACCGCCTGCGCCCAGCCGGCAACGACGAAGCGAGGAACCCCATGGATGCGATCGTGATGCTGCGTGAGGACCACAAGACAGTCGACAAGCTGTTCAAGCGGTTCGAGAAGACCGACGACGACGCCCACACGGAACGACGGGAAATCGCCGACCAGGTGATCGAGGAACTGACCGTCCACGCATGGATTGAGGAACAGATCTTCTACCCCGCCGCCCGCGAGGCGGCTCCCGACACCACAGACCACATCCTCGAAAGCATCGAGGAGCACCACGCAGTGGTGTGGATACTGTCGGAGATCAAGGGCATGGATCCGGCCGACGAGCGCTTCAAGGCCAAGATGAGCGTGCTGATGGAGAACGTCCGCCACCACGTGGAGGAAGAGGAGAAGGACTGGTTCCCCCAGGTCCGCAAAGCCATGGGCCGCAACCGGCTCATCGAACTGGGTGAGCAGCTTGTCGCAGCGAAGAAGGACGCGCCCCGTGACCCGCTCGCAGTGCCCAGTGCCACTCAATAGCAACGTCATCGCATCCCCGTCGCCAGCCATGCTGCCCAGGCGGGGTCGACGCGCACTTACCTAAGGGCTGTCCCGTAAATGATCTTTGATGTGCTGGGGGACCCTGCTGGTTTCTTCGTCACCCGGCGAGGGTGAGGTTGTGCAGGCGGGCGAT